>JANZYY010000572.1 GCA_026419705.1 Fischerella sp. | reverse complement strand
GGAGATGTGTATAAGAGACAGGTCCTTTTGGTTCTGGCTATTACACTTCATAATATACCTGAGGGTTTGGCAGTAGGCGTTGCTTTTGGAGCTGTATCTGCTGGTTTTCCTACAGCTTCTTTGGCAGCAAAGCATACTGCATAATACTGGTGGGGATTACTAGCTGATTGACAGTGGTCTATCTCTCTAGAAGTGAATAACAAATTTAGGGTTTCGCGATCGCATCGATCCACTAATCTAGCAATGCTTGCGATTGGTACAATATCTAAACCCAGCGCCTTAATTGTGGCTGTACATTCATGTAACATAGCTACACTTTTATTTTGTGCTGGCTGCAATTGCAGCCTTGACTGTGTTGCAGACTTGAGCAAGCGTCCGATCCCGTCGAGTTTCTAGCTTCAAATTAACCCCCAACTGACGTTTTAATCTCAAGGCTATTTCTACTGTCTCAACAGAATCAAGTTGCAAATCCTTGTAAAGTAAAGTGCTTTCATCAAGGGACTCTTGCGGAATACCCAAGTCAATCAGTATGGATTTGAGAGTATTCATTACCTTGCAAGCACTTTTGCAGTCAGATCCCACCGAACAACAGCTATGGAAAATTTCTTTTTGGTTATCTATTGGTTGACACATATTACGCCTTGGGCATGAGGATGCACTCTGTGAACTTTTGATTATGGTTAGTTGCGGTACACCTAGCTCTTACCAGGTCAAAATTCTTTGTTGATGCAATGTCTATGCAATTGGACAAAGTCTGAACTCAACTACAGCAGATCGCAGACAGAGCCTCCAAACCCTCGTTACCACCCTTCAACCTGGTGACGACAGAGCTTCTGGTAAAGAATGGTGCAAGATGTCAGTTAATTTCACCTAAATTGAGCAACTGCAAGGTAGCAAGTGCAAATTTACTCGACTGGATTGCAACTAAACTGTATTGCGATTAATTTTCAATTACACTCCGATCACTTTAATAGGAATTAATTGTATTTAGCAAGGGATGGGCTATAGAAGATATATATCAAAATCATTAGTACATATTGTCTTTAATTATTGCCAAAATTTTATATCTTAGGATAGATGTCAATTTTTTGTAAAAATAAATCAAAGTATTAAAATACTTCATTGCTGCCAGGGGCAGTATCATCTGAAAATTAATAAAAGTTAAGTTTGAGATAATTATCAATAAAGAGACTGTATTTTTGTAAAATTTATTTTGTTTAACTTGCAAATTAATTAGTAATAACTTTCAATAATTTGAAAGCTGTTGTGTCATTAATTGAAAATATGACACGATAGAGTGTGAGGAAAATAATGAAGCCAGAGCAATTCGTTCAAAGCCTGTTATTTACATTTTCAGTCGTTGTGTTGATTGCAACTCCTGCCCAAGGGGAGAAGGTACCCCAGATAAACGTCCCATCCTTTTTTTCGTCTGCTGAAACCGGTGAGAGCCTCGACCAAGCATTACCCAAGCTCTTTAAAACACGGACAGTTAAACCGAGCGGAAAAATTCGGCAACTGAGCGAGATACAGCAACCGCTCACTAATGCCCAAATGTTGTTGCAGTCGTTCAAGCTTGGTCAAGCAAGTTCACAACAAGTTGTACAAGTGACTGGAGTCCAGGTCAATCCTACCGATAAAGGTGTGGAGGTAATTTTACAAACTCCTTTAGGAGAACAGTTGCAAGTATCAGCGAAAAGTGAAGGTAATACTTACATAGCTGACATCCCCAATGCACAACTGCGCCTACCCAGTGGTGATACATTTCGTCAGGAAAAACCAGTTACGGGAATTACTGAAATCACGATTATTAACCAGGATGCCAATACTATCCGGGTAACAGCAACAGGTGAGGCGAGTTTACCACAAGTTGAATTGTTTGACAGTGAGGAAGGTTTGATTTTTGGCTTTACGGTTGTAGCAGCTCCTCCATCTCCACAACAGCAACCAGACAATGGAGCTCAACCACAACAACCAGAACAACCAGCAGCTGAAACTGATGAGCCAATTGAACTGGTGGTAACGGGAGAGCAAGATGCATACAGTGTACCTAACGCTACCACCGGCACTAGAACTGACACTCCTATCCTGGATATTCCCCAATCAATTCAGGTTGTGCCTCGAAAGGTAATTGAAGACCAACAAGTAATTCAACTAGATGAAGCATTACGCAATGTCAGTAACGTCATTCCGGGCGGTTTTGATACCAACACAGAAGCTAGATATACGATTCGAGGTTTTGAGAATGCACCTCTGCTAATAGACGGATTCAGACAATATGGCTTTCCAGAGGTTCCTGAAACAGCTAATTTGGAACGCATTGAGATCCTCAAAGGTCCAGCTTCAATTCTATATGGAGAGATTCAACCAGGCGGAGTCATTAATGCTGTGACTAAAAAGCCGTTATCAGAACCTTTCTACGAGGCTGAATTCCAGGTTGGAAACTATAGTTTGCTCCGACCCAGGATTGATATTTCTGGTCCCTTAAGTACTGACGGCAGTCAATTATACCGATTGAATGCTTTGTATTTGAATAGTGAAAGTTTTCGAGGTTTTGATGAAAATTTTGAGCAGTTCTTTGTTGCGCCGGCTTTGACTTACAAATTAAGTGATAATACAGATATACTATTTGATTTGCAATATTCAAACCGTAGGCGGCCATTTGATGCTGGTTTGGTTGCTGTCGGCGATGGAGTGATTGATGTTCCTCGCGATCGCATTCTCAACGAACCGGACGACTACATTGAGCGTACATTTGTAAGTACCGGCTATGCCTTGGAGCATCGTTTCAACGATAACTGGACGCTACGCAACGCATTTCGATATGCAACCAGTAAGGTCTTTTCCGATAAATTGACGATTCCAACCGGATTTGAGAATGATGATGAAACAACAGGTATTCTCAATCGTGTTTACGCCTATGATGATTTTTATTCCGATGATTACTCCTTGCAGACAAATGTAGTCGGTAAATTTGCCACAGGTGGAGTTAGGCACACTCTCTTGTTTGGTGTTGATTTGAATCGAAACAACTCCAGTAGTTTTGCTAAGTCTGATTTCTTCAACCCAGTCCCACTTGATGTCTTTAATCCTGTTTATGGCACGACTCCTCGGACTTCTCTCAACGATGTGCTCTTCGATAGAAAATCTACAACAGACAGATTTGGTATTTACCTGCAAGATGAGATTGCCTTTTTTGACAACTTGAAGTTACTGGCGGGCTTACGCTATGAAACCGTAGACCAAAAAGTAAAAAACCAGCCATCGCTTTTCTATCCAGGTGGTGACACCGAGCAATTTAATGAAGCTTGGACTCCCCGTGTCGGGATTGTTTACCAACCAATTCAAGAGGTATCCCTTTATGCCAGCTATTCACAATCATTTAATCCCAATGTTGATGACTTCGATGTCAACGGCAATCCTCTAAAACCAGAACGGGGTACGGGCTATGAAATCGGAGTCAAAACTGAGTTGCTGGAAGGTAGGCTGTTTGGAACGCTAGCGTACTTTGATATTACCAAACAAAATGTAGCGACAGAAGATCCCAATTTTCCTGGGCTGGGTATTTCAGTAGCAACGGGCGAACAACGCAGTCGAGGAGTTGAACTCGATCTTGGAGGGCAAATCTTACCAGG
>JANZYY010000571.1 GCA_026419705.1 Fischerella sp. | reverse complement strand
TTTTCATCCAATACCAAGCCGTGAATGTAAACATCCTTGAACGGCATTTGTCCCGTAAAGTGCCCCGCCATCATCGTCATTCGGGCAACCCAGAAAAAGATGATGTCAAAACCCGTCACCAAAGTACTGGTGGGGTAATAAGTCTTTAAGTCTTCGGTTTGTTCGGGCCAGCCCAAAGTTGAAAATGGCCAGAGTCCAGCAGAAAACCAGGTATCCAGTACATCTGGATCGCGTTCTATCTTGACATTTTCGCCAAATTTTGATATCAATTTCTCCCGTGCTTCTGCCTCACTGCGCGCCACAACAAACGGCGTGTTATCAGTAATCTCCCCACCAGTTTCACTGACAGCGTACCAAGCCGGGATCTGGTGTCCCCACCACAATTGACGGGCAATCCACCCATCTTTCAGCTTCCCCAACCAGTCACGATAGACCTTGGTCCAGCGGTGGGGAACAAACCGGGGTGAATCTTTGTGGTCGAGGAATTCTAGGCAACGGTCTGCCATCGGGCGAATTTTGACAAACCACTGAGTAGAAAGCAAGGGTTCAACGGGGACCTTACCGCGATCGCTATAGGGAACCGAGTGCTTGTAATCTTCCACCTTTACTAAAAAACCATCAGCCTCTAGGCGAGCCACCACATTCTTTCTAGCAACAAAACGGTCTTGCCCTTGGAATTCTCCGGCATTCTCATTGAGGGTGCCGTCCTTATTCATGATATTGATAAACGGCAGACTGTGACGCTTGCCCATTTCAAAGTCATTGGGGTCATGGGCGGGAGTTACCTTCACACAACCGGTGCCGAAACTCGGATCGACTAATTCATCGCCAATAATCGGAATTTCCCGATTCATAATTGGCAGCGTCACAGTTTTCCCAATCAGATGCTGATAGCGCTCATCATTGGGATTGACAGCCACCGCTGTATCACCCAGCATTGTTTCTGGTCGAGTTGTCGCCACTTCTACATAACCAGAACCATCTGTGAGGGGATAGCGGAAGTGCCAAAGATGACCATCAACCTCTTTTGCCTCCACTTCCAAATCGGAAACGGCAGATTGTGATTCTGGACACCAGTTGACTAAATACTTTCCACGATAAATCAGCCCTTCTTCATAGAGACTGTTAAAGGCTTCTAAAACAGCTTTGGATAAACCCTCATCTAGGGTGAAACGTTCCCGCGACCAATCTACCGACACACCCAAGCGTCGCAGCTGATTTACAATTGTCCCCTTAGATTCTTCCTTCCACTGCCAAGCGCGTTCCAAAAACTTCTCGCGCCCCAATTCGTAGCGAGTTTTACCTTCTGCTTTGAGTTGCTTTTCCAGAATTGTATGGACGGCGATACTAGCGTGGTCAGTTCCAGGCAGGTAAAGAGTATTCTTCCCCTTCATGCGATGGTAACGCACAAGGGTATCAATTAAACTATTGTCAAAAGCATGACCCATGTGCAGGCTACCGGTGACGTTGGGCGGTGGGATAACGATGCAGTAGGGTTCACCGCCTGCTTTGGGGTCTGCTTTGTAGATTTGATTTTCTTCCCAAAATTTTTGCCACTTAGCTTCAGTGGTAAAGGGATCGTACTGACTAGGGAGGTTAGTAATTGTTGCGGTCATGCTGGGAAAACTAAGTGCGGAAGGACTTTAATAAATTTTGCCACAGGGTTTTGATAGAAACGAACCACAAAGGACACAAAGGACACAAAGAAAAGAAGGGGAGAGGGAGATGAGAGAGTTAACAAATGAGGTGGAGCAACTAGCGTATGTTGTGATTGGGGCGGCGATTGAGGTGCATCGGGTGTTAGGAGCTGGATTTTTGGAGGAGGTTTATCACAAGGCACTCAAAGAAGAATTTGCAATGTGGGGGATACCTTATAGGTTTGAGCATCCAGTATTCGTAACTTGCAAGGGGCGTCAATTGGTGAAGGCAAATTAGATTTTTTAGTTGGAGATAGTCTGATTGTCGAATTAAAAGCAATCCAAAACTTAACCCCAATTCACGAAGCCCAAGTCTTGTCCTACCTCAAAATGACCAAGTATCCCCTCGCCCTTCTCATCAACTTTAATGTTAACCTCCTAAAAGATGGCATCAATCAAATGCATCATCCTTTAACAAATCTTTCTTTGTGCTCTTCGTATCCTTTGTGGTTCGTTAATCAATGAATTTACTTTGAACAGATTGGTAGAAGAATGAAAATTTGAAGGCGATCGCACCTCACACGAGCAAGTCAGCTAATTTTGTCAAAATTGGAATAACATAACTGAGTAGTCAATCCTTTGGCTAGGAAAAAACTATCATATGACAACAGTCACAGCCCAAGAAATCGCACGCTTTCGCTCTCAATTGGCAGAAGATTCAGCAGTGATGGAAGCGCTGGATCTGATTGAGGATTGTGAGGGTGATTTGGAAGATGCAGCAATGACGTTAGCTATTCGAGCTGGACAAGAACCAGAAAGAGCAAATTCAGAATGGTTAGACGCATTAGCGAGAAAGTGGCGTGCTGTGATTTGTGAGCCAGGATTTCGCGAGGACTTGCTCAATGGCTCAGTCAAGGGGATGATGGAGCAGTTGAAAACAATGCAGAGTTTTCCGCAAATTTTAGCAACACCAGTTTTGATGTATGTCCTCAAGCAAGGTGTCAGCTCTTTTTGTGAGCCGTTAGATGAGGTGTTGGAGTGAAGATCGTTTTTGGTTTTTGGTTGTTTGTTCTAATCAACTACCAACCAGTAACCACTGTACGGGCAGGTTTGGATAGATATCTTGTGATGAAAACCTATAAATATCTTAACTAAATTCGCCTCTAACAACCACCAACTAACAACCACCAACCACTTACCACTTACCACTAACTAATGACCGCTGATACCCTGTTAATTAGAGCAAAACTTTAATGTCAGACAAAGTTGTCATATTCCATGAGTTACTTAGTTGCTGTATTAGCAGACCGCATCCAAGCAGAATCAGCTTACTTAGCCTTAGAGAAAGAAGGCATAAAAAGCACGATTCTAGGAAAGGGTTATAAAACTGCTGATGAGCTTGGTTTGCTCGATCCTAAGGAAATAGCGATCAAACAGGCAAGATTCATGGCTTTCTGGCTAATACCGTTTGGATTTTTTGCAGGAGCAACTTTCAGTTTGATCACTGGGTTGAATACTTTTGCTTGGGCAGGTGAAATTGGTAATCACGTGATTGGAGGATTACTAGGGGCGGCTAGTGGTGCTTTGGGTAGTCTATTTGTCGGCGGTGGAGTCGGCTTAATTACTGGTAGTGGCGATACTTTAAGCTACCGCAACCGCTTGAGTGAAGGTAAATACTTAATAGTTGTGCAAGGCTCTGAAAGTGTTACCCGCGAAGCGACTCGAATCTTACGTCAGTTTGAGCCAGAAAATATTCAAGGTTACAAAGAATAGTTTTTTGTTGTTTGTTGTTTGTTGTTTGTTAAGCACTAACTACTAACTACTAACCACCAACTACCAACAAAATTATTTAATAATGCTACCAAGAGAAGAACTTTTAAAAGGTGTTGAAAATCGCGATACTGTTGCTCGTGTAATCGATCAAGCTGAACAAGCTATTAAAACTTGGGAAGTGGTTTTGACGGATTTTCTTTCCCCCCCAGAGTTGGCGGAAATTCAACAGGTATTTAGTCGGTTAA
>JANZYY010000570.1 GCA_026419705.1 Fischerella sp. | reverse complement strand
AGATGTGTATAAGAGACAGAGCGGGTACCACCGACGAAATCCAGACTTGGGCGTAGGGGTACACCAATTTGTTGCCAGGAAATCACCATTGAGATGATACCAGCAACGATGGCAGCAAAAGAAATAGCCCACCACAGCGATCGCGATTTATTGATACTTAGTTTCATCGAGCCACCTCTGCCTGATTTGAGGCTGGCAAATTTGGACAATATAGTTCTGGTTTCCTTAATGAAGGAATGGAAATTGCCAGAAACATCAACGTCCGACTGCAGGTAATTGCTGAAAACATACTCACTGCTACCCCTAAAGCTAGGGTGAGTGCAAAGCCTCTTACTAAGCCCGATCCCAACCAGAACAAGGCAGCACAAGCAATCCAGGTCGTAACGTTACTATCTAAAATACTGGAAAAGGCGCGGTAAAAGCCTGATTCCACGGAGCGATATAAAGTTTTACCCGCTTGTAATTCTTCCCGCGTGCGCTCAAATATGAGTACGTTAGCATCAACTGCCATACCGATGCTGAGGATAAAACCTGCAATTCCTGGCAATGTCAGGGTAACACCTAATAAAGCAAAACAAGCCCAAGTTAACAGAGCGTAAATCACTAATGCTATATCCGCAATCAATCCCGGTAATCTATAGTACACCACCATAAATATGAGTACTAAAGCCAGACCGCCAAGACCAGCATAGATGCTGCTTTGAATGCTGTCTTTACCTAAAGTTGCACCAACTGTGCGAATTTCGCCGATTTCTACAGGTACAGGTAATGCTCCGCCACGTAATTGCACAGCTAATTCATTAGCTTCTTGAGGTGTAAAGTTACCAGTAATTACAGCTGCACCACCTGTAATACCGGTGCTGGCGAACTCGGGACCAACTACGGGAGAACTAATCAATTCATTATCGAGAAAAATACCGATGCTGCGACCAGTACCAGCAAGGTTTTTGGTAATTTGAGCAAAAAGCTCACCGCCTTTTTGATCGAAGCGAATTGCAACTTCCCAATTACTACCTGAGGTTGGTTGTCCTTGGGCGTCTTTGAGAAATTTACCTGTAAGTGGTGGGTTGGTACT
This sequence comes from Fischerella sp., assembly GCA_026419705.1. Classification (GTDB taxonomy): domain Bacteria; phylum Cyanobacteriota; class Cyanobacteriia; order Cyanobacteriales; family Nostocaceae; genus PCC9605. The sequence continues at coordinate 2,549 of JANZYY010000570.1, read as the reverse complement.
TTCAAATAATTCAGCGATCGCCTTGCTATTATTTTGCAGCGCTTCTTGATTTTTTTGAATAGCTGCGGTGTCTTGAGATTTTCGCAATTCTTGTTGCTTTTGTTTGAGTTCGAGTTGTGATGCTCGTAAAGCAAACAGTTGAGCTTCTGTATTTGGTTTTTGCTGGCGAAACTCTAACTGTGCTGTACCTCCTAGAACTCGTTCTGCTTGCTCTGGATCGTTGACTCCGGGTAGTTGCACCAGGATCTTGTCTTCTCCTACTGTTTGGATCACTGGCTCGGAGACACCAAGCCCGTTAACGCGACCTTCAACTACACTTTTAACAGCTTCCAACTCTCGTTCGGTAATGCGTGGAATTTCTGGTGTTGTTTTCACTTGAATTGTTAGCTGCGAGCCTCCCCGCAAGTCTAGTCCCAGTGGTACGGGAATTGTGACTATTACCGCCATCGCGGCAATTACCAAAACTAAAATTAAAATTAATAGCGATCGCTGTCTTTGCATACTATCACTCGCTGCGACAAACGATATGATAGCGCTCTTTGATGAGTTATGAGTGAATAGTTAAGTTTTTTACTGTTGGTTGTTGTTTGTTGTTTGTTGGTGGTTCTACCAACTACGAGCTGCCAACAACCAACACTTTACCTCTAAACTCGCAAAGCTACCATTTTTTCTACAGCTTCGACGATTTGCTCTGGCTGAACTATTGTCATCCTCTCCAATGTACCGTTATAAGGTGTGGGGATGTCTTGGGAAGAAAGCCGCAATACTGGCGCATCTAATTCATCAAAAAAGCGATCGTTAATCGATGCAATTATTTCGGCTGCAACGCCCCCTGTTTTCATACACTCTTCGACTATAATCACTCGATGGGTCTTCTGCACGGATGCCCCAATTGTATCCATATCTAATGGTTTGAGAGATATTAAATCGATTACTTCTGGATCAAAACCTTTTTTTTCTAAGGTTTTCACAGCTTGCAGCACGTGGTGCCGCATCCGCGAGTAAGTAAGAATTGTGACATCTTTACCGCGACGCACGATTTCTGCTCGATCCAGCGGCAGCAAGTATTCTTTTTCTGGTAGATTTTCTTTCAAGTTATAAAGCAGGACGTGTTCAAAGAACAACACTGGGTTATTATCGCGGATAGCAGATTTGAGAAGTCCTTTGGCGTTATATGGTGTAGAGCAGGCAACAATCTTTAATCCCGGAACAGCTTGAAAGTAAGCTTCCAATCGCTGAGAATGTTCTGCTCCTAGCTGACGTCCCACACCACCAGGACCGCGAATAACCATGGGAATTTTAAAGTTACCACCAGAGGTATAGCGCAGCATGCCAGCATTATTGGCTATTTGGTTAAAGGCAAGGAGCAAAAAGCCCATGTTCATACCTTCAACGATCGGTCGCAACCCGGTCATTGCAGCTCCTACTGCCAAGCCAGTAAAGCTATTTTCGGCGATCGGGGTATCTAAGACTCTCAGTTCACCGTATTTTTTATACAAGTCTTTGGTAACTTTATAGGAACCACCGTAGTGTCCCACGTCTTCACCAAGCACAAAGACAGTAGAGTCACGTGCCATTTCTTCATCAATGGCTTCCCGTAGGGCGTTGAAGAGTAGTGTTTCTGCCATTCGACCTCTCGTGCGATTATTCCTCTAGAATCTTATCGTGCTTCTGCGATCAATGCAGTGAGCGATGCTCCAAAAAACAGCTATTCAAAGGGCAAGACGCACGCTTTGCAAGCAGGCCAGAGGCAGAACAGAAAGTGCAGAAGCATTTATTGCTTGTAAAAACCAGTTTTTTGTCTGTTTATTTATATAATCTTAGAGTTCTGCCTAAGCGTACTAGTTTGCTAGTGCTCGATCGCTATTTTAACTGTAGTTAAAACCACAAAAAGTACGCTGGCTTGCAATTCCATACTATTTACTTTACAGCTGAATGCATCAAAGTCTTAGTTTGATAGTGTTTTTTGGAAAGGCATTTTGTTCGTCTGCTTGTATGTTAACCCATCACTATTTTGTTTAATCCAAGCTGCGCAACATTACATGCATACAGATGACAGTAATATTTATTTGTGCTGGTTACAGCCGCATCTCAGCAGTAGAGGTGTCAGGCACCGCAGTTACTTGATTGACCTGATGATTTGGAAACCTTCTTGGTCTTCCTGGTTTACGTTTATGCCGCTGATTGATAGATTTTTCGCTTGCTGCAGCCAATTCTTCTGGTGTGCATTTAAATAATCGCAATGCTTCTAAGTATTTTTTGGGTGTCATTGTCGGTTCAGTTCGTCCTGCTTCCCAGTTGCGAACGCTGGTTTCACTGATTGCAAGCCTGAAGGCAACCTCTGCACGGCTAAGTCCCGCACGTTCTCTCAGGACTTGCATATCCATATCTGAATGCTCCCTTTGATAACTATATGAATGCATTTAATAAATCAATTGACGTAAAAATGCCAACTGAAAACAAATTATTAACTATATTATTTTATAAGCGATCGCTGTACCTAATGACAAACAAAAGATTCCTATATTTCTGTACAATCTCTTATAAGG
>JANZYY010000569.1 GCA_026419705.1 Fischerella sp. | reverse complement strand
TGTCTCGACTGGTTGAATTAACCAGTGATATAGCTGTGTAAAAATTGGTAAAAGTGTCTGGATATTTTCTTTTAATTCTTTTGGATCTGGGTTAGCAGTTGCTAGGATATTGCGAGCAGAGTTATTAACAGTAATATTGTCTAAGTAATCGTAAAGCCGATCGAGCGTGTCATTGATTTTATCTTCACTGACGGGAATTGCGAATTGCTGTAGAGGTTTTCCTGGTAAGGAAAGGATAATTTCTAAGCGGTCTTTAAAAATAAAAGGATAGATAACAGCTGCTTGGGGATCGATATCATCAATCTGAATTGCAATATTTGTTTCCTCAGAACAAGGGTCTTGAAAAAAGTTATCTAATTCTGCTAATTGCCAAGATTCTATGACTCTACGGGCAAATTCTAAGCGGTTTTTTGGTTGATTCTGCTCAAACTTTGCTTGGGTAATATTGGGATTCGACACTACTAGGGAATTTAGCTCATCTGCACTCAGTTTTGATTGCAAAAGCAAATCTGCTAGTTCTACATAAACTGGTTTGACTTCTTTGAGAAAGTCAAATTGGACGTCTCGATGATTGGCATTTAAATCGCTACGGAGGGACTGAAGAGTGTTATAGGCTGCTGTGTAAGCTGCGATCGCTCCTTTTGTATCTCGTTGTTCCCTGAGCAAACTACCTAGCTGCGACTGCCATAAATAAGTAATTTCTCGTGCATCTCCAGTAAAATTTTGTTCTTGAGCTAATGCTAAGGCTTGCTGGGTGAGGGCGATCGCCTGATTTAATTGCTTTTGTTGGTGGTAAAATTGACCAAGATATCCCAAGACGTAAGTTTCTGCCCGTCGATCTTGTAAGGTACGTGCCTGTTGCAGCGCTGCATCTAAAATACGTTTGGCTTTGTCTAGTTGTTCGGTTTTAATCAGACAGTCAGCAAAGTTAATCTGGGCGTAGATGACTGCACGATTCGGGGGAACAGTGGTAAGGGTAGATTCAATTTGAGTTTGCAAAGTTTGGGCGTTTTGGCTGAGTTGGGAGTCTAACTGGGACAAAAAATCTTTGGCGCGTTCAATTAGCTGAGATTCGCCAAATCTCGTCCAAGAAGCGATGCGCCGATTCGTCTGTTCTCTCCACCATTTTTGGGTTTCTAGTAATAGCTTATAGTGATTGAGTTGTGCTGGAATTTTCACCACTGGTGGAGATGATGCTACTATTGCTGCTTGCGTGTAGTACTTGAAAGCTTGCTGGTAAGGAGCTAGAGCAGAGTCTGGGGATTTTTGGTCGATGATGGCTGTAATTTGTTCGTAATCCCAGCGATCGCGGATTTGGTTGCCTAAAGCTCGTTCGGTGTTGCCTAAACTTAGCAAAACAGCACTCGATTCTGGCGATTTATTCAGTACTGTCAAACTCAACTGCAAGACTTTTTGAGATTCCTTGAGCAATCCCTGTTTGCGGAGAACTTCACCAAGGCTACGCAAGCCAGTTGCTTGGGTGAGTGAAAGAGAGTCTCGCTTTTGGGAAATATCGGTGAGGAAACTATCCAGTTGCGATTGGGTGCAGGTTGGTTTATCAACAGCAAAGGCTTGGAGTAGAGTTTTGCAAGCTTTGGGATACAATCCTAAATCCTGGAGAGCCTGGGATTGGTTAATTAGGCTCTTATTCATTCCTTCGCGATCGCCCTGCTGCTGATAAGCCTTAGCTGCTGCTTGCCAAAGCTTTGCTGCTTCGTCGAATTTGCCTGCATTATATAGTTGTTGTCCTTCTTGTGCCAGTTGTAGCGCACGATTAGCAGAATTGGGAATCGGGGATTTGGAATTCGACCAAGCTGGAATACTCAAAGTAGAAATCAGTCCAAATAAAACTGAAAGCGTAAAAACAACTAGACGACGATGGATCAAATAAGGGGAAAGGGTAAAGAAATTAAGAAGTCTTTCCCTTTTCCCCTTTAACCTTTTTCCTAACCGTAGACGCAAAGCAGCTTCCAAAAGTAGGTTCTTCCTTACCCCTTTTCCCTTTAACCTTTTCTCTTTCAAAACAAATTGTACTCCAGTAGAAAATACACTCCGTTTTCCTGCCATGTGTCTTTCCTCGAATCAATATCCACTAAAGGAATACCCCAATCCAAGCGAGTTGTAAAAGTTTCTCCCATCTGCCAGAGTAAACCAACTCCTATCCCCACCAAAGTGTTGGGTTTTGGACTGTTTCTACCTGTATTCCAACCAGTACCAAAATCAATAAATGGTGTGATTTGTAAAACCCTGTTGTTTTGTGATGATTGGGAAATGGGCAGTCTTGCCTCAACAGAGGTAAAAATGCCATTGTCGGTAATCAAGGCATCTTGAGCATAACCGCGTACTGTTGTTTGTCCCCCCAAACTCAACTGTTCTATAGAAAGGAGAGAGTCGCTTGCTAGTTGCACGCTGGAACGAACAAACAGGGTAGGACTAACGGCGGGCGTATTTTTTGCCTCTCCAAAACGGCGCAAATACAGCAATTGTCCCCGCCAGAGAAAAAACTGGCTATCTGGTTCTTTGTCGTTAACAGTGGCACTAAATGCACCAATGCCCAGGCTAAACTCAGAACGAGCAGCTAAGACTTGTTGACGGCTCCTTTGCAACCATTCTTGAGCAAAATTCAACTCCGAGACACGGGTTTTTCCATTTGCATCTGCTCCTGGAAACAGAGGAAATTCAATTCCAAGAATGGAAGAATCGCTTTCCCGCCTAGCTACTCCTAGACTGAGGGCAAGTTCTTGACTGATTTTTGGACTAGCAGTTTGAATAACTGGTTGACGAAAGTAGAGTTCATACTCGCGAGACTTGACCTCAATATCCAAATCGTCGAAAGGTGGTTTAACGATCTGGTTGTTGGTAATTCGGTAATTAAAGCTCAAAGAGCCGTTGCGAGGATTGACTGGTAAAGTATAACTGCCCTCAAACCTATTGCTGCCATCAGTGTTGCGATAACCAATAATAAATTCATCTCCCAGTCCTAACAGACTTGCTTCTGATATCTCAATCCCCCGCTCAAAACTGCCCACGCTGGGGTTGCGATTATTATTTAGGTTGAGTTGAGTGTTGAAGGTTTTGGTTCCTGTAACTGTTACCTCTAAGGAATTAGTACCAGGTTGGGTACCAGCTGTAAGTTCAGCATTTAAACTTTCTATCCGAGGATTGAGTTGCAGCAATTGCAATGCTTCCTGTAGACGATTAATATTCAGGGGTGTGGAAGCAGCAACAGCAATGCGGCTGCGTACGTAATCAGAATTCAGCCGTCCTTTGACGATATTGACCTTAATATCTTGCAAACTGCCTTCCAGCACTTGAATTTTGACAATCCCCGATTGGATCTCTTGACTGGGTATGTAGGCTCCAGAGGTAATGTAACCCTGTTTGAGATAAAGTTGAGTGACTTGATTGGCGGCTTGCAGAAGCTGAGCAAAAGTGATGGGTTTGTTGGTAAAGTTAGCCGTCGCCTGCTCTAACTCTTGTTGGCTAAATACAGTACTGCCAACAAACTCAAACTTTTCCACGACTATGGTTCCAGGTAGATTCTGGATTTGATCGGGAGTTGGAGGTGCTGTCGGCGGAAACTGGAGGGGTTTTTCTAAAGGAGGTAGAGGAGTAGGAGCAGGACGGGGTTGTTCTTCTGGAGTTGGAGTAGTAGGATTGATAGATTGTG
>JANZYY010000568.1 GCA_026419705.1 Fischerella sp. | reverse complement strand
GGGCAGTAGTCACCCCATGACGGACCACCAATTGTTGGGGGGTTACGTTTTGATTCTACTTGACAGTTTGTTGCTAATTTAAACACTGACCACAAAGATTTGCCTGATAGGCGAGGCTACTGATTGAACACAGGCCACTGTCCAAAAACGTCGAGAGACGCCAATGGGTAGAGCAGGCGTTGCCGGATTAAGGCATCGCATAATGTGGCTCCGCGTAAGCGGTGACGTCAATCTGAGACCCCCCTCCCCCTTGGGGCAGAACGGGAACACCTTCTCATTAATACCGATTTCATTGATAACAACGTTTACCCTCAGCTCATCGCCTACCAAATAGCAAACTGCTGATAAAAAAAGGAGGAGCGCGTGCTAGGCTTGGAAATCCCAAAACAGAATACTAAAATTAATAAACTAAAAAAGTTTTGGTATAGAGTATTAGCAATACGGAACTTACTACCTCTTCAAACCATTAAATTTCTTCTGTCGCCAAATAATTCTAACATATTCGTAGCATGGGGTACTTTATACCAGAAAAAGCCAGCTATAATTTTTTTGCAAGCGCCTATAGTTTCTTATCGCCCAGTGGAAAGCAAACAAACTAGAAATTGTCACTATTTGTTTAAAAAATTAACCCTAATATTGCAAGTACTAAGTAAAAATTTTGATCGCACAGAATTTCATTACAGAACTAGGATCTTATTTGGGGTCTTAGGTACGGTATTTCTGTTGTTACCCCAAATGGGTATGACCGCAGAACTTTCAGAGGCAGAAATTATATCGCAGGTACGTGAAAAAAACCTACGCCTATTGGCAGAAAAACTTAACATAGACATTGCCCGAGCAGAAAAAATTCAGGCAGCCTTGTGGACTAATCCTGCCATTGGACTTACTTCAAGCCTAAATCCCTTTCGCCGAGAATATGACCAAACCACTTCAGCGGGACCACGACAAATTGATCTAGAGCTTGTTTTACCAGTCGATTTAAGTGGTAAAAGAGCCTCACGCACGAAATCAGCACAGCTCGCTCTGGAAATTGCCATAGCAGTCTATACCGACAAAATCCGTACAACCATACGTGATGCACGCATTGCCTTCATCAATTGCTTGCAACTTAAAAATAAGCTGAATCTTATCCGGGAAAAGAAAAATGCAATGCAAAATCTAGTACGTATTCTTGAAAACCGTATTGGTACCACTGCCCGTGGTATACAGCCACTGCTTTTAGATCGTACTCGCCTTGCTGTAGAGAATGCTGCTTACGAAGAACGTGTGGCAGAAAGCGAATACCTAACAAGCTTGGCAGAGCTGCGGGTACTAATTGGTTATTCTGGCACTGACGAAATCTTCCCTATCGGGAATCTACGCACCGAATTTCCAGTTTTTTCTGAAGGTTTAACCGATCTTTTACTCTCAGCTCGCGAAAAAAGACCTGACATTAAAGCTGCGCAGTTGGCCATTGCCCTCGCACAGGAACAGAAAAAACTCGCAACAGCAGAACGCTGGGAGGATATTGAATTCAGTGTGATACTTACTCGGCAACTGGGAGTTAATGCTCCGCCAGCAACGATTGATGAAGCTGGCAATGTGATACATGGGAATTCTATTCCCGGGGAAAATTCTTTTGGTTTTGGAGTTAGAATCCCATTACCAACACTTGATCGCAAGCAAGGTAGTATTTTAAAAGCAGAACAAGAGATCCGGCAGAGCGAATTAAACTTCAAAGCCTTAGAACGTGAAACTGAAAACGAAGTTATCAGAGCTTGGAACCGAATGAAAGCCATGCGTAATAATCTCAACGAATATGAATGGATTTCCTTACGTCGTGCACAAAGGGTTAAGGATGCTCAACAGCGTCTTTTTGGCACAGGAGGAGTTAATCTACTAGAATATTTCGATGCTTATGAAGCATATTTTGCCACCATCACTGGTTATTATGACGCGGCAGCCGAATTACGTAAGGCAAGTATTGAACTAGAAGCTGCTGCAGGTTTGGGAATAGAGCACAAGGAGGGCAAAGACAATGAAAAAAGAAAGGACTAAAAGTCGCCTGCTCTTCAGTGCCGTACTTTTACTTCTCGTGATGGTGCTATCGAATACTTTGCCACGCCTGTTGCGCCCCAAAGACCGCACACCTAAGATTTACTATACACTTGAAAAAAACGGAATTGTTCGCTTCACAGATTCCGATGATTTTCTAGCGTCATTAGAAATTGTTCCAACAAAACTTATACCTGCCCGAAAACGCCAGTTAATGTCGGTCGGCCAAATAGTTTTATTGATTGAACCTCCATCGGTTACAACCAGCGGCAGACTGCACCCGCTACATTTGGATGAAAATTATTCCCGCACCCTCTCTCTGGAAAGTCTTCCCTGGGCTTCTGGTAAAGCATTTGGGGTTTCAGAACTCGCAACAGAATATAAAATACAACCTGGTATACCACTTGAAGTCATGCGCTATGGCCTACTCACGGCAGCATCAAACGGGATAGTCCGACGGGTACTAAAAAGTCCTTCTGAAAATAGCAGGCAACTTGTGATCTTTGAAATCCCTAATGGTCGTAATTGGTATCCCGGTACTAACTGCCGTGTAATATTCCCGACACTAAGCGAAAAGCCGGTGGTAATTCCTAAACGAGCTCTACTCCACATTGGAGACCAAGACTTCGTTTTTCTACAAAACACAGCCTCAGAATTTCAGCTACGTGCCGTTACGGTGTTTGATGAAACCGAAAATACGATTACCGTCGGGGGACTGAGGTATGGTGACAAAGTTCTGGCCAAGGGGTCCATTCTACTGAAAAATTTTATCCCTGAACTTTTGCGATTGGAGCACTAAAATGCAGTTCATTGAAAAAAGTGTAAAAAAGGCAATTCTTCAACCACTTCTACCAATTACCATTGCCACTGTTTTGGGCGGTCTGGGTATTTTTGCATTGACCCAACTAAATGTCGATGCGTACCCTGATATCTCCGGTGTGCAGGTTCAGCTCATTACCGAACTACCGGGACGTGCGGCAGAGGAAGTTGAAAAACAAGTGACCATTCCGGTGGAACGCACCATGCTTGGTATACCCGGAGTTGAAGTTATCCGTTCACGCACCATCTTTGGCCTCTCCCTGGTACAGATCCTTTTCCGCGAAGGTGTGACAGATTATTTTGCACGCGAACAAGTTTTCCAAAAAGTAGGTGAGTTGTCGCTACCTGAAGATGTCAAACCAGCTATGGGTAGCTTGGCAACAGCTTATGGCGAAATTTATCGCTATGAACTCATAAACACCGAAAAACCTGATCCGATGGAATTGCGCACCATTAACGACTGGGTAGTTATCCCGCGCTTGATGCAAGTACCCGGAGTAGTTGAAGTTGCCAACTTTGGAGGAAAAGGTAAACAATATGCAATCCATCTTGAAGTGCAAAAGCTAATGCGCTATGGTGTCAAATTGCAAGAAGTAATTGATGCCGTACAGGCAAACAACTCAGACGGTGGTGGCAGTGTTATCGAACGTGGTGCAACGGCATTGGTGGTCCGTGGTCTAGGACGAATTCATGATTATCGCGAACTTGAAAAAATTTTCGTTAAAAATGCATATGGTACCGACATCTTTGTTTCAGATATTGGGAAAGTGGTAGTCGACCATCTACCGCGCACTGGGGTTTTCGGCAAAGATGGAAACTCTGACAGTGTAGAGG
>JANZYY010000567.1 GCA_026419705.1 Fischerella sp. | reverse complement strand
TAACTAACTACTAACTACTACCCCTCATTTATTCAATGAGGATGATATTTTTGCCAATGCATCCTTAACATTCGCAGGTAACTGACGCATGATTTTGCCTCTTTCCCGATCTACTGCCACTAATGTAACTTTTGCCGTAACATATAATTCCTGTCTATCTGGGGATTCAATTACATAATCCCAGTTGATGCGGACACTATTAACATCAGCCATGCGGGTTTTCACCACTGCTGACATACCTAGCTGAATTGAGCGGTGGTATCGTACTGACAATTCTACAACTGGTAAGTCACAACCTAACGCGACCAAATCGGCGAAGTCAATACCGATTGAACGCAAGCACTCTACCCTTGCTTCTTCCATCCAAGTTAGATATGTACCATGCCAGACAATACCACCATAGTCGGTGTGGTGGGGTTGCACCCTCACAGGATATTCAAACCAATATTCCAGTGTCTGACTTGCCGCATTGTCAATAGCACTTGTGGGTAATTGAGGTTGGTTTGTTTTTTCTTCAGACATCTTAAATTTTCGTTGTAATTGTTAGATATTTTCCACATTTGAAATAGCATAAAAAACAGTCGCCTTGTGCAACTATTTATCTTTGATAACAAGCAATCCAAGCTAGGAGGGTTTTTATGTACCCTCGGGAATCATATTTAAATATTGTTACTGCTAGTATAGTATTTTCTCTAGGGTCAGGCATGACCTGTTCGGCTGCTATTCCGGTAACAACAAATACAAATATACAAATTGAAGAAGGCAGCGGGAGCAGTCGGCTCATTTGGCAGAGGGCTTGGAGTTCTGGAATTCAAACCCCTATAAATCGTAGACACCGTGCCGATGGTAAATTTTTATACTCAATAGGCAATCGCCGAAAGACTTCACTACCAGATATGATTTACACCTTCTGCCCTCTGCCCTTGCATAGCTGTGTTCCAGCGAAGGCGGATAAACTTGTTAAGATCACCCAAACTTCAACTCAAGATCGCAGTCAATCTGAGGAGATCGAGCGATTCAATCATGAAGCTATCCAATTAGCTAGGCAAAATCGTTTCCAAAATGCATTAGAGAAATTACAAACAGCTTTAACTATTAGCAGTGATACAGGCGATCGCTCGTGGGAAGCTGCAACTTTCAACAATATAGGCAGAGTTTACCAACAACAAGGTCAATTTTCGCAAGCAGCTAGATCTTATCTGCAAGCTCTAACTATTAACAAGGAACTCAGCCTTAACGAAAAGACGCCTGGGCAAGCTCATATAGCTTTAGGCAAAACTTATAGTAATTTAGGATACCTATATGCAATCCAAAATCAACCAGAGCTAGCAATTTTCTTTTACAAAGGTTGTGTCAATAATCGCGAAAAAGCTCGCCTCAATCCTGATGCATTTTCTGCGCAGCAACTAGATGCTTATAATCTCACCGTTCCCCAAACTTACTATGCTTTGGGTAAAGGTTTGCTAAAAGGCGATCGCGTTGCAGAAGGGCAACGGATTATGGATTTAATCAAAGTCGAAGAACTGGAGGGGTATATCCAAAATGTAAGAGGTAATCAAAAAACAGTCAAAGGCATTGAGCTCACGCCAGCTGAAAAAACAATTAAACAAAAGGCGGATCAAACCTTCGATAAAGCTATTTTACTGGGTAAAGAACTGACAAAACTACGCCAGATTCCTCCAGAGGAGCGATCGCCAGAACAAAAACAACGCATCCAGCAATTAGTCAAGACTCAGCAGCAAATGTTGGATGAGTTTAACAATTTTATCAACAGTCCAGATGTAAAAGCGCAATTTGAACAAATCAACCGCCAGGCAAGACGGCAGAATTTGGATTTGCAGAGTATTAACGAAATTCGGGATAATTTGGCGCAATTACCTAAAAAATCAGTACTTTTATATCCTTTGGTTTTAGAAGATAGCTTAGAATTAGTTTTAGTAACTCCTGATTCTCCACCGATTCATCGTACTGTTGCCGTTAAAAAAGAAAGCCTCCAACAAGCTATTCTTGCCTTTCGTCAAGCTTTAGAAAATCCCAGTTTAGATATAGAAAAACCTGCACGTCAACTGTATGACTGGCTAATTAAACCAATAGAAAAACATCTTGCCCAAGCAGAGACGCAAACTATAATTTATGCCCCAGATGGGCAGTTGCGCTACATTCCTTTGGCTGCTTTACATGATGGCAAACAATGGTTGGTACAGCGATACAGTCTCAATTACATCACCGCTGCTAGCTTGACAAACTTTAACACTCCACCTTCATCTAATTTACGCATTTTAGCGGCGGCATTTACCAAAGGTAGTTATCAAGTCAAGGTAGCTAATCGCCAGCAAACTTTTTCTGGATTGCCATTTGCAGCAAAAGAAGTGGAATATTTGGTAGCTACCGTTCCGCAAACCAAGAAAATCTTAGATGCTGCTTTCAGTCCGGAGATGACTGTACCGCAAATGGATGATTTTACGATCGTGCATATGGCAACACATGCAGCGTTTGTCGTGGGTAAACCAGAAGATTCCTTCATATTATTTGGGAATGGAGAACGTGCCACCCTCAAAGATGTTGCCACTTGGTCGTTACCTCGAGTAGATTTGGTAGTGTTGAGCGCCTGTGAAACAGGATTGGGAGGCAAGTTGGGAAACGGCGAGGAAATTTTGGGTTTTGGCTACCAGATACAAAAAACCGGTGCGAGATCGGCTATTGCTTCCTTATGGGCTGTAGATGATGGTGGAACGCAGGCTTTGATGAGTGCTTTTTATGACCTGCTAACCTCAGGAAAGTTAACAAAAGCTGAAGCTTTACGACAAGCACAAATTACTTTGATCGCTGGAAACAGGTCTTCTCCTAGTCTGCAGCAAGCCAGGAGTATAAATTCACCCACACCACTCACTGATAACCTCAGTCATCCCTACTATTGGGCACCTTTTATTTTGATTGGGAATGGATTGTAACTAACTTTAGACAAACTATTGCCTCAACAAATGGCTGCAAACATTACTTGGAAAGTGGGACTAGTTAAAAGTCAACAGTTGACACCCTGGCAGGCTAAGTCCTCCGGATACTATACGGAAAGCCACCCAGAGGAGTCTACATGGGAAAGCGCAGGTGTTGCGATCGCGTCCGCGCATAGAAACTGTGGAAACCACCCCAGGTGACGCCACTTGCTACAAAGGAGAGAACCGCCGTCACGCAGTCTTTCCTTGCTGCTCACCGCTAAGCGTCTACAAGTCAGGGAACTCTTACTTTCACAAGCTGCTCCCACACCAGATCCTACAAGGGAGTGAACTTCCAAGGGAGTGCTGGTTCCCCAACACTGTGCTGGTTCACCACAACGCCAGCTACTCTGGATCATGAACTTTAAACTAACTCCCAATTCCCAATTCGCCATTTGATCGTGACCTTTTTCAGACTACCCTACCATTTCAAACCTAATTAATAGCGTTTGGTCAGGGTTTTAGTAGTTACAGAAGCTGGGATTGGGTTTTTGACAATATTGGCAAGTTCCTGTAACTGGTTAACTGCTTCCGCACCCTCTAACTTCATTAACTCGCGGTCATCCCGCATTTCTGTCCAAGTAATTCCGTAATCAGATACCAAAAACCGAATCAGGTGGTTTTCGCCCAGACTAACCATAAACGAAGCACTATTCATCTGGTCACCGCATGTATAGCAAGACGCAGGGTATCCGC
>JANZYY010000566.1 GCA_026419705.1 Fischerella sp. | reverse complement strand
GTCATAAAGTATTGCACTCGCTGCCATACTTTTTCCAGTAAATTGGGATTTTCTGCATCGAACCATTCAATTTGTGGATAGGCGCGAAACCAGGTACGTTGACGTTTGGCAAATTGTCGCGTGTGTAGAACTATTAATTCTTTGGCTTTATCCAAAGAGATATCCCCAGCCAAATATTGTTTGATCTCTTGATATCCTAATGTATTTAGTAAAGGCAAGTCAGCACCATATTTATGGCAAAGATATTCCACTTCAGCTACCAAACCGTTTGCGATCATCTGTTCGGTGCGCTGTGCAATCCGACGGATGAGATGAGTAGAATCACAATCTAAACCAATCTGTAAAATCGGGTAGTTAGGGGGGTTTTCTCCTTGTTGCTCAGAAATCGGGCGACCGGTGACGTAAAATACTTCTAGTGCTCTTAAAGTCCGCACTGGATCGTGAGGGTGAATCTTTGCTGCTGCAACCGGATCAACCTGTTGTAGCATGGCATAAAGTTGCATCTGACCAAGTGAAGTGAGTTGCGATCGCAATTCCTGATGCGGCGCTACTCTGGGAATTTTCATACCCTGCGCCGTAGAGCGAATGTATAAGCCAGTACCACCCACGAGGAGGAGGGGAGGAGTGGGAGATGGGGAGAAGTCCCCGCGTCTTGCTATTAGGGCTTGTGCTTGGTCTTGATAATCTGCTACCGTCATTGTTTCTGTGGGATTGCATATATCTATCAAATAGTGCGGTACTAATTTTTGTTCAGCTGGGCTTGGTTTTGCCGTACCGATATCAAATTCCCTGTATACTTGACGGGAGTCCGCGCTCAGAATGACGGTACCTAATCGCATTGCTAATGCCAATGCTAAACCTGACTTACCTGTTGCCGTTGCACCACAAATCACAATTAATTTAGTCATTAGTCAAGGGTCAAGAGTCAAGAGTCAAATTTTAATGGTAGTTACTACTTCCCCATCTCCGGTTCTCCCCCACTCCTCTCCTAAACAGGGGACTACAACCCCTGCTTGAATTTATCATCAGATTGCCCTACAGTCGCCTATAAGGCTTTTGTGTTAGAATTTTCGAGTGTTTTAGACTTTTTCGCTTTTTGGCGAATTCACCCCCACTTATCAGGAGAATTTTCATGACGAGCAGTTACAGTGCCGAACAGATTCAAGTTCTGGAAGGTCTGGAACCTGTCCGCAAACGACCGGGGATGTATATTGGTTCCACTGGTCCACGAGGACTTCACCATTTGGTGTACGAGGTGGTGGACAACTCGATTGATGAGGCTTTGGCGGGGTACTGCACCCATGTGGAGGTGGATCTCAACGCCGATGGTTCTGTGAGTGTAACAGATGATGGCCGAGGTATACCGACCGATATTCACCCGCAAACAGGGAAATCGGCATTGGAAACTGTGCTGACCGTACTGCACGCCGGGGGAAAATTCGGTGGCGGCGGCTACAAAGTTTCTGGAGGACTACACGGAGTCGGTATTTCCGTTGTGAATGCCTTATCTGAATGGGTGGAAGTGACGGTTTGGCGAGATCGAAAGGTTCATACTCAGCGCTACGAACGGGGTATTCCTGTTACCGAATTGCAAGTCAAGCCTGATAAAGAAAACCGCACCGGCACTTCTGTCAGTTTTAAACCAGACCCCCAAATTTTCACTACCGGTACTGAGTTTGATTATACTACTTTAGCAAGTCGTCTGCGGGAATTGGCGTATCTAAATGCAGGCGTAAAAATTACGTTTACAGACCATCGCCTGCAATTACTCAAAAGCGACCGGCCAAAGGTAGAAACCTACGAGTACAAAGGTGGTATTCGCGAATACATCGCCTATATTAACGCCGACAAGCAGCCACTGCATGAAGAAGTTATTTACGTGCAGGGAGAACGCAATAACGTTCAAGTGGAAGTCGCATTGCAGTGGTGTAGTGATGCTTATACAGACAATGTTTTGGGCTTTGCTAATAATATTCGTACCGTCGATGGCGGTACACATCTAGAAGGCTTGAAGGCGGTCCTAACTAGGACACTAAATGCGATCGCCCGCAAGCGTAATAAACTCAAAGACAGCGATCCCAACCTCAGCGGCGAACACGTCCGCGAAGGTTTGACAGGAATAATTTCCGTCAAAGTTCCCGATCCAGAATTTGAAGGACAAACAAAAACTAAACTCGGTAATACAGAAGTTCGGGGTATTGTTGATTCTTTGGTAGGAGAAACTCTCACCGAATACTTGGAATTTCGCCCCAGTGTAGCCGATGCTATTTTAGATAAAGCCATCCAAGCCTTCAAAGCCGCAGAAGCAGCCCGTCATGCGCGGGAGTTGGTACGCCGCAAGTCGGTGTTAGAATCTTCGCCATTGCCTGGTAAATTAGCAGATTGTTCTTCCCGCGATCCTAGAGAGTCGGAAATTTTTCTGGTGGAAGGCGACTCCGCAGGTGGAAGTGCCAAACAAGGACGCGATCGCCGCTTCCAAGCAATTCTTCCTCTGCGTGGTAAAATCCTCAACATTGAAAAAACTGACGACGCCAAAATTTATAGAAATAATGAAATCCAGGCGTTAATTACCGCCCTGGGTTTAGGTGTAAAAGGCGAAGAGTTTGACGCTTCCCAACTGCGCTATCACCGCATCATTATTATGACCGACGCAGATGTCGATGGCGCGCACATCCGCACGCTATTGTTGACCTTCTTCTATCGTTATCAACGAGCGCTCATAGAACAAGGCTACGTCTACATCGCTTGCCCGCCATTATATAAAATAGAGCGGGGACGCAATCACTACTATTGCTATAGCGAACGCGAGAAGGACAACCTGATTAAGCACGAGTTTCCAGACAATGCTAACTATACCATCCAACGGTTCAAAGGTCTGGGTGAAATGATGCCCGAACAACTCTGGGAAACCACCATGAACCCAGCCACTCGCACTCTCAAACAAGTAGAAATTGAGGATGCAGCCGAAGCCGATCGCATTTTTACAATTTTGATGGGCGATCGCGTCGCACCCCGTCGTGAATTTATTGAAACCTATGGTTCTAAACTCGACCTCACCGAGCTAGATATTTGAATTTAGCCAGATCTGAACTTGCAGATCTTATATGTCTTGATCGGTAAGAAAAGTTAGGCATTAGGCGTCTGTAGAAAAGTAGTTTACACTTTTTTACATAGCTCCTTTGATTCGTGCCTACCTGGTAAAAACTTTTTCTGACAGCCAAGACCCGATCGCAAACCTTGTCTAGAGATTGAACCATTGGGACAATTCCGAAAAGACGCAAATCCCTGCTCAAGATCCTCAGCAGGGATTCATACTTTCAACTTTCAGGCTTCTCAAAGTATTTTTGTAAAATTTCCAGACAAAAATTCAACATTATCTGACAAACAGAATATTTTATTTCATAAATATAAATATTATTTATATTCCAGTTATGGATATACATTCAAAATAAAATAATTTTTGATACTTTCATTAAGCAGGCAAAGAAATATTACTACCAAATATAGAGTAATAATTAATACATGCTTTCAAATTTCCAGTATTATCTTTTTCGTGATTCAACTTCGGCTCTTAGCGTTTTGGTGGTGAAAAAAATAAATTTTCTGGAACCACCAAGACACGAAGACACAAAGAAAACAGATTGTTTGGGATTACACCATCAAAGGGTTAGTAGTCCGTGCATAATTCAAG
>JANZYY010000565.1 GCA_026419705.1 Fischerella sp. | reverse complement strand
TGGTGCTTAGGGCAGTCGGCAAACAACTTGAACCCCGATGTAGCATCCCTAGTTGAGGCACGTGGTCATATTTCATCGACTAAGGAATTGTTGGCAAGTATCAATGTTACTGATTCTAAACTGTCAGAACTCAATCGGATCGATCTTGGGCAAGGGCTATATGCAGAATTATCTGGACTTTCGTATGTAGAAGATTTTCTGATGCCAAACTTTTATTTCCATATAACAACGGCGTACAATATCCTGCGTATGGCAGGGGCACCAATAGGTAAGCGCGACTTTATGATGCATTTAGTACCTTCTCTGAAACATCAAAGCAATGCATAACAACCGCAATCTACCGGAATTTCCAAATATGCTGGTTTATGGCTAAGTTTATCTGAGTCCGGCGAACGGAAACGTTATGTATTTACTTATCTAATTCTTTGGAGGCTCTTAGTTGAATTTTCAATTCTTAGTCTTTGATCATGTAGAAGAGTTAGATTTGGTCGGTTCTTGGGAATTAGTTGGTTTGTTAGCTGA
Organism: Fischerella sp.; assembly: GCA_026419705.1. GTDB lineage: Bacteria > Cyanobacteriota > Cyanobacteriia > Cyanobacteriales > Nostocaceae > PCC9605. The sequence continues at coordinate 3,181 of JANZYY010000565.1, read as the reverse complement.
ACAAAAGCAATGCAGATCCCCCAAATTAGTTAGTCTCAATACAATGACCCCGACAGGCGAGCATGGTATGCGGTTTGTCGCTGATGCACACTTTTCGGAAGCTGAAGCACCAGATATTATCTTTGTACCCGGCGGTAGTGGAAGTAGAATTGCGATGGAAGATCCCAGTGTCATTACTTATCTGCAAGAGCAAAGTAAGCGCTGTAAGGCTATATTATCTGTATGTACGGGCAGCTTTTTGATGCAGAAAGCTGGACTATTTAAAGGTCGTCGCGCTACAACACATTGGGCATTTCTAAGTCACCTGAAAGAAGACCCAGAAGTTACAGTCGTTGAGCAGCGATTCGTTCATGATGGCAATATCTGGTCTTCTGGTGGAGTATCGGCTGGTATGGATATGATGCTTGCATTTATCGCTGATTCATTTGGTCATGATGTAGCAGCTAGCGTACAACTTTCTGCCGAGTATTTCCCTGCTACAACAATTTACGGTCGTCCGTTCGAGAGAAGCGATGTTTCAGAGTATATTCGCATGTTAGCGCAAAATGCATAACAAGCCCGTTGCACACCGACCGTATAGGGTCTCTTCGTTGACTCCGAAAGTTCACTAGCGGCGGGTGAACGGGGTCGTTAAGCGGCTTCATAAAGGCATCCGAAAGGAGTCAATCAATGGAACACGTTGAAATTGATCTTCAGCACCAATACTACACGAAGACAGCGGGCAAATACGATGAGTGGCATCTCAACCCAGAAGACGAACACTACTTCGCCTTGAGTTTTCTTGTAGGTGTTATTGATTACCTTCAAATCGACTCCATACTTGATGTTGGTGCAGGCACAGGAAGAGCCATTGCTTACATCAAGCAAAAGAAACCCAATATCAGGTTGGTTGGAATCGAACCAGTGAGAGAACTACGAGAAATTGGATATCAAAAAGGTCTTACGGAAAGCGAACTTATTGATGGCGACGCAACTGCAATAGCGTTTGGTGAGGGCGAGTTTGACTTGGTTTGTGAGTTCGGTGTCTTGCATCACATTAGAAAGCACCACATCGCTGTCTCAGAAATGTTACGCGTTGCCAATAAAGCAATCTTTATCTCGGATAGCAACAGATTTGGGCAGGGTTCTATGGCGAAAAGAACAATACAACTGTTGATCAATGCAATTGGCTTGTGGGGTGTTGCAAATTACCTCAAGACCAGAGGCAAAGGCTATCTCATATCTGAAGGTGATGGGTTGGCTTACTCATATTCAGTTTTTGACGACTACAGACTAATAAGAAAACACTGCAAGAGCATTCACATACTCAATACGCGTGACGGAGGAATTAACCCTTACAGTGGCGCTAGCCATGTTGCGCTTTTAGCCATAAAGAAGTAGGAAGTAGATTCGTCGTGAACCGCCTAACAACGGGTTGCAGCCGACGTTGCTCCGCTACGCTCCGCAACGCGGCTGAACCCGACCGTTAGGCTTCTTTAGCTACTGGTAAGGGCGGTTCTTGAAGGCTTCTGGTTGGCAATATCCAGCGCGACCAAACAGCAAGATAAAATAGAGCAACCTTGCTTCGAGCGATCGCATAACAAGAGTATATTTAGATACTAGTCCTTATAACCGTCCGTTTGACGATCAAACTCAGCCCAAAATTTTCCTTGAAACCCAATATGGAGTTGTGGAAATGGGGATGAAAGCAGGTCGTGAACTATGTCTGCAGCATGAATTCTGAGCGATCGCCCTCTCAACAGGTGTAAAATTACCACTTCCAACAGTACTATTGTTCTACTACGACAACGATAGTATTATTAAGGACTGTTTAGCGCTGCCACATATTCATTAGCTTGCCAATATGTCAGACCAAAAGCTAGCTGCATCCTTAAATGGACATCTTCCCCAAATTAACCCCAACAACCAAAATACAATCCGGATTCGGGGAGCAAGGCAGCATAACCTGAAAAATATTGATTTGGACTTGCCACGCGATCGCCTTATCGTCTTTACTGGCGTTTCTGGTTCTGGCAAATCTTCTTTGGCATTTGACACCATCTTTGCTGAAGGACAGCGCCGCTACGTGGAATCCCTCAGCGCCTACGCCCGACAATTTTTAGGCCAGATAGACAAACCCGATGTCGAGTCAATTGAAGGGTTAAGTCCAGCAATTTCTATTGACCAAAAGTCTACTTCCCATAACCCCCGTTCGACAGTGGGAACGGTAACAGAGATTTACGACTATCTACGATTGTTATTTGGACGGGCGGGAGAACCCCATTGTCCGATCTGCGATCGCTGTATTGCTCCTCAAACCATCGATGAAATGGTAGACAGGATTATGGAATTGGGCGATCGCACCCGCTTTCAAATCCTCGCACCCGTTGTGCGCGGTAAAAAAGGCACTCATAAAAAGCTGTTATCCAGTCTCGCCTCCCAAGGATTTGTGCGTGTCCGCATCGATGGCGAGGTGCGAGAACTGTCTGATGCAATTGAATTAGATAAAAATTTTACTCACACTATCGAAGTAGTCATAGACCGACTGGTGAAAAAAGACGGCATTCAAGAGCGTTTGGTCGATTCGCTGTCCACTTGTTTAAAACTATCTGGAGGAATAGCAGTAATTTTATTTACTCCCTCCCCCGATTCCACCCAACCAACAACCAACAACCAACAACCAACAAACAACCAACAACCAACAACCAACGAACAAGAATTAGTCTTTTCAGAAAATTTTGCCTGTCCGGAACACGGCGCAGTCATGGAGGAATTATCGCCGCGATTGTTCTCGTTTAACTCCCCTTATGGTGCTTGTCCTCATTGTCATGGCATCGGTAGTTTAAGAACATTCTCGCCGGAGTTGGTAGTACCCGATCCAGAAGCACCAGTGTATGCAGCGATCGCACCTTGGTCAGAAAAGGAAAATTCTTATTATTTAGAATTGCTTTACGGTTTGGGGCAAACTTACGGGTTTGAATTGCAGACGCAGTGGAATAAGTTGACACAGGAACAACAACAGATAATACTACACGGAGAAGAACAAACCGCAGAAGCTCAGAAGAAAACTTTTCGAGGAGTAATTCCCATCTTGCAAAGACAATATGAGGGGGGGTCAGAATTAATTAAGCAAAAATTGGAACAGTATTTAATCGACCAACCTTGTCCTGTGTGTAAGGGGAAGCGGTTGAAACCGGAAGCG
>JANZYY010000564.1 GCA_026419705.1 Fischerella sp. | reverse complement strand
ATGTTCTTGGTTGGTAGTGAGTACTTAAGTACTCACTACGGACTATGTGTAGTTCTATTTTTGAGAATTGGTATTAGCCCTGAATTTCACTCTATGGACTACGTGCATGCGGATAAATAGATATAAAAAGTTCGTGGTAAGTACTTAAGTGCTGACTACGAGCCTCAATATAATTGCTTTATCGCAACTATCAACAAGCAGTTGGAAACTCTCCCAGCATTTTGACTTCTGGCTCTAATAAAATTGACCAGCGGTCTTGTACTTGTTGTTGAACGTGACGGATCAAATTAAAAATATCCCAAGAACTGGCACCACCACAATTGACGATAAAATTAGCATGGCGTTGTGCTACTTGCGCCTTGCCAATTTGAAAGCCTTTGAGACCGGTTTGCTCAATTAACCAACCTGCGGCGTAAGGTTTGGGATTGCGAAAGACGCTCCCACAGCTGGGTTTGTCGTAAGGTTGCGTTGTCAATCGGTGCAGTTTATGTTGTTTGGTAGTTGCGATTACTTGTGCTGGGTCTGCTCCTGGTTGCAGTTGAAAAGTCGCTTGGGTGACAATGCGATCGCTTCCTTGGAGAATAGAAGTACGATAGCTGTAACCTAATTGTTCGCGAGTGAGGGTTTCTAGCGTACCGTCGGGTGAAAGTACCTGAGCGCTAATGAGGATATCTGCAATACAGCTGTCGTGCGCTCCTGCATTCATCACTACAGCACCACCGACGGTTCCGGGGATACCCACAGCCCATTCTAAGCCCTGCCAACCCCGCTGTGCAGCTTCCAGTGCCAATCCAGGAATTGGTTCTCCAGCTGCAACGGTTAACAGACCCGTCTCTGGGTCAAAGTGAGTTTGACGGAGATGGCGGGTAGCAATAACTAAGCCTGGTATACCGCAATCGCTGACTAGCAAGTTAGAGCCTGCTCCCAGTATTGTTATTGGTAAACCTTGTTCTTTTGCATACCTAACACTAGCATGCATTGCTTCTATGTTACGTGGGGCAATATACCATTCTGCTGGTCCTCCCACCCTGTAGGAAGTATATGCTGATAGATAAACTTGCGATCTAATCGCGCAATCAGTACCAGGTAAGCGAATTTCTTTATTTTCGGAATAAGTAGATTGTTGTTTTGTTGCAATCAAGCCAGAGTTTGTGCAGACATTTACAGCTGCTTGGGAAATCTTCATATTTACCAAGATTTTAGTTTAATTTTTATGTTTCTTACCCGTATAAATACGGGAATGAGTTGAGACGGTGAAACGTTGCCAGACTCAGTCAATGCCAGATCAAAGACACTTCCTTCCAGACTTCAGGATGTGGCTGTAGCCAGTTGACGAAGTCTTGCGATTAATTCTGGAATCACTTGATTCAAATTCCCCGCTCCCAGAAACAGCGCCAGGTCTCCGGGGCGCAGATTTTCCTGTAAAAAATCGCACATTAAGGCTAAATTAGCCTGATAGTTGACTTGCGGATGATGCTTGGCAACTTCTTGTGCAAGTTGTTCACCGCTAACTTGTCCTAAATTGGCTTCCCCAGCACTGTAAATATCAGTAAGTATGACTGCATCCGCATTAGTAAAAGATTGGGCAAATTCCTCAAAAAATGCCTGTGTGCGACTATAGCGATGGGGCTGGAATATAGCTACAATTCTTTGTCCCGGTCTTGCTTGCAGGCGTGCAGCAGCAAGGGTGGCACGAATCTCACTTGGATGGTGGGCGTAGTCATCGATGAAGGTGATCCCATCCACTTCACCCCGGAATTCAAAACGACGTCTTGCACCTTCAAAGGCCGCAAGTCCTTTGGCAATTTCGCCAAATTCCAAACCTAGAAGCCGACCAACAGCGACTGCTGCTAGGGCGTTGCTGAGGTTGTGACGACTGAGCAAACGCAGCTTTAGCACACCCAAAGCTTTACCCCGTTCCCAAACCAAAGCAGTGGTGCCATCGGCACGATAATCTGTATTGGTAACGGTATAATCTGCACCCGTATCTTGGTATAAACTATAACTAATTGTTGGTTGGAAGCGATCGCGCACCGTTGCACAATCAATACTACCTACCAAAGTCTTGCAACCTTCCGCAAAGGTCTGGAATATCTGCACCACTTCCTCTAAGTTGTTGTAGTGGTCGGGATGATCCAGTTCGATATTGGTGATCGCACCAATTTCCGGAGCGTGTTTTACTAGCGAACCATCAGATTCATCTACTTCCGCCACTAGATAGCGACTTTGTCCCAACCTAGCGTTACCTTCCCAAGCATTGACTTCACCACCTACCAAAATCGTAGGGTCTAACCCTGCTTGCAATAGCATGTAACCAATCATGCTACTCGTGGTGGTTTTGCCATGAGTTCCAGCAACGGCAATGCTGTAATATTGCGCAATTAGAGCTGCCAATACATCAGAACGATGAAAAATTGGGCAGCCTAATTCTAAAGCTGCTTTGTATTCCAAATTATTCGTGTTAATTGCTGTCGAACAAATAACTTGCGGTAGTTGTGCCAATTTTAAATTTGGCACTTCATCTTCAGCACTTAAGACTTCTTGATTACCGTTGACTGTTGGGCGAAAGAATTCCAGATTGCTTGCTTCTTGTTTTGCAAAAATATGAATTCCGATAGATTCCAACTTGCAGGTAATGTGATTAGGACGAAGATCCGAACCAGAAACCGGCAATTGACGCTTTGCGAGCACGTATGCCAAAGCAGACATACCTATGCCGCCGATACCAATAAAATGAAAAGGTCTACCGCTAAAGTCTACAGAATTCTTCATTGATTAATCCTCTGACACCACACCACACAATCTTCACAAATGACACGCGTATCATAACAGGATTTTGTTTTTTAACGATACTGCCTCTGTATAAATTTCATGTTCCTAATCAGTAAATTTTTGTGCTCGGATTTTACTAGTTGAGATTGATTTTAACCTCATTAGTAGTTTTTTCTCTTCCTAAACCAATATTATGTTTATTCTGTGAATTTCTGCACCCTCGGGACGTAAATGACTGTATTTTCAAATACATAATTTTGTTGATTTGCTGAAATAAGCTATAATAACGGATTGGAAATTCAACTACTTTGAAATTGAATCAAGCCGAGTAAAAAAGTGGATGCGGCAAATAGCAATTTTCGGTGGCACTTTCGATCCAATTCATTGGGGACATCTCATAGTAGCCGAAACAGCTTTGCATCAAGTACCCCTCGAAGAAATAATTTGGGTGCCATCACACCATCCTCCTCATAAAAAAACGGCTTCCTTTCAACATCGTGTTGCCATGCTGCAGATGGCAATAGCCGACAATCCAGCATTTGCCGTCTCACTGGTTGAGGAATGGCGAGCGGGAACTTCCTATGCTATCAATACCCTGATTGATTTATCAGCTGTTTATCCCAATACCCATTGGTACTGGATAGTTGGCTTGGATACATTCCAAACCTTACCTCGTTGGTATCGCGTACAGGAGTTAGTACTCCGATGCAACTGGTTGATCGCCCCCAGATTCCTTAGTAGTGAGTGTGTAGCCCAAAGCGAAATTATCTGCAAGCAAGTGGAGCAACAACTGGCAAACCAGTTATATAGCATACACTGGCAATTATTGCATATACCTTTAGTAGGAATTTCGTCAAGCTTGATCCGCAACTCGTGTCGCGATCGCAAATCGATCCGCTACTTAGTACCAGAATCAGTGAGAAAATACATCGCCGCTCACAGCCTTTACACAGA
>JANZYY010000563.1 GCA_026419705.1 Fischerella sp. | reverse complement strand
GCTCTGGCACACTCACTACTACTAACCAATCCAGTCCATATTGGTCGCGCCAGGGAGTGACATAGACGAAATTTGGTTCTCCTTGCCAATTTAGTTTAAGTTTCTTGGGTTCGGTAATAGACTGAAAATTGTTAAAGGTGTGTTGAAGTTGTTTGGCAATAACCTGAACTACTGGATCGGGACTGTCTGTAGCTTGCAAGCGCCGGATCTCGTCTTTAACTATGGTAAAGGGTTGTTGCGTGCTAGAGTTCGCTATCAGCATTCCATTCCGTTCTAGAATGAAAACCTGTCCAGAGCGGCTGACATCCAAACTTCGTAAAAACTCGCTCAACTTCAACAGATGAATATCTACACCGACCATCCCCAGCAAGCGATTCTGTGCGTCATAAATGGGACGACCTGCCGAAGCAGCGATGTATGGACGATCGGGTGAATTATAGGTGTAAATCCGTGACCAGATGGGTTTACCCGCTTTTATGGGTTCGGTGTACCAGGATTCATTGAAGTTGTTCCAATCAACTATATCAATGACGCGAGTGCGATCGCCTTGGTCATCTGTGGCATAGTTGTAGCTGTTTTTCGGAGGTTTGGGACCCCAATCATCAATTGTTACAGTTTTGCCGTCGTAACGAGCAGCTCCTACTCCTTCACCTGTCGTCAGTCCCATACCGATATAGGTGAGGTCGTAGGCCTGCATTTGTTTCCAAAAATACTTCCCGACAGTTTTGCGATCGCGTACATCCAGCAATCCCATTGCAATCATATCAGCATTCATCTGGTTTACCCTGTGGGGAATGGATAAATAGGAACTCAGGTGTTGGTTTACCATACTGCTAGTTCGATCCATCAGCTGGTCTGCTAGGTCGTTGACAGCTTTCTGTCCATTCTGAAATGATAGGTAGCCAACCAGACCTACTGCTGCAAAAATTTGTAAGACAAATGGAAAAATGAGAACAAGCTGTAATGGCAAAGCTTTGATTCTGCTGGAGTAATGCTTTGTCGTCAATAGGTTCATAAAAAGAGAATGTTTTGTATATTCACATGTTTAGGATTCCCGCAGGTGAACAAAATTTGTATCAATTTATATATATATTTTTATTGCCAAATTTCAGATAAATAGAATGAAAATATTGCGAGAATTTAAAAGTTTACAATTAAATTTCAAATCAGTAAATTTAGGGAAATTATGAATTTTTCAAAGCGCAACTCACAACTTCATATTCTGGCAACCTATGGACTATTGGGGGCAATCGCCTTAGTAACTCTCTTCCCTTTGCTTTGGCTAATTAGTACGGCTCTGAAATCTCAAACGGAAAACATTTTTCAGTCACCGCCGCAATTATTACCCAGTCAACCTACTTTGAACAACTTTGTCAGTGTTTGGCAAACTAACCCCTTTGGACAATATTTATTCAACAGTACTCTGATCGCGGTACTGACTGTGGGCTTAAATTTACTGTTTTGCGCTTTGGCTGCTTATCCATTAGCAAGGCTGTCGTTTCCAGGAAGAGACTGGATCTTTATGGCGATCGTTTCTACAATTATGATTCCCTTCCAGATTGTCATGATTCCTCTGTACATTTTGACAGTCCAGTTAGGTTTAAGAAATACTTATTTGGGAGTGATATTTCCAAGCTTAGCTTCTGCCTTTGGCATTTTTCTATTACGGCAAGCTTTTATGAGTGTTCCCAAAGAAATGGAAGAAGCAGCACGGATGGATGGCTGTTCAGAGTTAGACTTGTGGTGGAATATCATGTTACCCGCAATTCGTCCTGCACTAGTGACTCTGGCAATTTTTGTTTTTATCGGTTCCTGGAGTGACTTTCTTTGGCCTTTAATTGTCATCCAAGACGAGAATTTGTATACTTTGCCTTTGGGAGTAGCTAAGCTAGCAGGTACGTTCTCTCTCGACTGGCGCTTAGTAGCAGCTGGAGCGGTAATTTCTATTGTTCCTGTACTAATATTATTTTTGTTTTTACAGCGCTATATAGTACCTACGGAAACTGGAAGCGGTGTGAAAGGATAAGTAATTCCTAATAACATTAATAACTATAAGTTAATGGAGATGCATCCTGACAAATAGAAGTGAAGATAACAGAAAATTTAGTAGGCTCCACGTCTTGTCAGTACCACCAAGATAGTTTTGAAAATCAAACTAAGATCGTAGGCTATTGACCATTTGCGTTGATAGTCAATATCCATATCAACGATCTTTTCAAAGTCTTTGATGATAGAACGGCCATTTACTTGCCATTCTCCTGTTATACCTGGTTTAACTCGCAGTCTTTGCCAGTGATGCGCTTGGTAATGCATTACCTCATCAGGAGTAGGTGGACGAGTACCAACTAAGCTCATCTCTCCATGCAGAACGTTCCAAAATTGAGGTAATTCGTCCAAGCTAGTGCGGCGCAAAATTTTACCTACGCGAGTAATTCGAGGGTCTTCGCTACACTTAAAGATATGACCTGTAGCTTCGTTTTTCACTAAATGCTTGAGTTTGTCCGCACCGACAACCATAGAACGGAACTTCCACATTCGAAAGGGTTTTCCATTCAAACCACAGCGAATTTGACAATAAAATATTGGGCCGGGATTGTCAATTATAGTAGCAATTGCTACAGGAACTGCCACTACAGCTGTAACTAACAGCCCAACAATAGCTCCCAGAATGTCAATTACTCTTTTTGTAGTACTTTTAACAGATCTGTGCAGGGGTTGGGGTGAAAAGTTGATTGAATTGAAATTCTTCTGGAAATGCGAAATATCGGCATTAGTGGGTGCTAAGTCAGAAATAAAGTCAAACACGGCTTTACCTCGGTTTTTACTTAGATAAATGATTCATAGTGTAAATATAAACAACCATTTTTGGCACCGAGAAGCCCAAAATATCAAGTTTATACAATCTTTTTATTAGGTATGGAAAATTTAAAATTCTGATATCGCTTGCGGAGAGGATCTGGAGGTTGGTGTAAAAATTCTTCTGTTTTTTTGTGTCTTTGTGCCTTTGTGGTGTTCATTAACCACCAAGACACCAAGACACTAAGTAAAATGACAGGCAAATTGGACTTTTTTAACCGATATTGATAGGATTAGTTCCTAGTCTAATGCACAACTTTTAAGACAAAATTAACTGTATAAGGTTCCTCCAGGGATTGTTGAGTACTAGCTTGAATGAGATCGAGATAACGGCGCAGAGATTGTAATTGTGGGAGATTGGGGCGATAGGTGAGACTCCCTTGTTTTTCAAAAAGTGGTGCGTTGGCGATCGCCTTGTAGTCAAAATTTTCTCTGGAGGTGAGGTTAAGCCAGGAAGAGTCTGTGTTGTTAGGTATCAGGCCAGCGGGAAGCTCTCCTTCCAAGAAAGCCAGCAGGCGTTGCTGACAATTACGGGTATTGATCCCGCGAGTTTCGAATAATTGGATAATTTCATTGAAAGATAAAGCTCTGTCTGGTATCAGTCGCAGCAATTCTGTGAACAGGAAATAGTCGGTGTATTGTTGCCTAGGTACTTCTAGTACTTGGGGATGAAAGGGTAGCATTGCTAAACCGTATGCAACTCGACTGCAACAGGGAGTGCCATTTTCACCCAGATATAAATCTTGAATGATCTTGGCGTTGGGGAGCTTTTGCCGCAGCCAGCGGGAAACTGCTCCTAAGCCTGTCTCTTATACACATCT
>JANZYY010000056.1 GCA_026419705.1 Fischerella sp. | reverse complement strand
GGTTGGGACAGTATAGAATTTTGGATTTGACAGGAGAGTCAATTCGGGAATGTCGAGAGAGAATTGATCGGTTAAAGTTGAGCGATCGCCAAATGCAAATTGCCGATTTAGTATTAAGAGAAATCAAGTCAAGATTGCAATTTCTCTTAGATGTCGGGTTAGATTATTTAACCCTTGACCGTCCGGCGATGACCCTTTCTGGTGGAGAAGCACAGCGAATTCGTTTGGCAACACAAATCGGTTCTGGATTGACTGGAGTATTATACGTTTTAGATGAACCGAGTATCGGATTGCATCAACGAGATAATGGGCGATTGCTGCGAACTTTAACTAAATTGCGCGATTTGGGCAATACATTAATTGTGGTAGAACATGATGAAGAAACAATTCGTACTGCTGATTATATAGTTGATATTGGCCCGGGTGCGGGAATTCACGGCGGAAATATTATCGCCCAAGGTAATTTGCAGACATTGCTAGAAGCGGAAAATTCGCTGACAGGCGCCTATTTGTCGGGAAGACAAGTAATTCAAACTCCTGCAACCAGAAGAGAAGGAAATGGACTGAGTTTGACGATCAAAAACGCCCATCGTAACAACCTCAAAAATATAGATGTGGAAATTCCACTGGGTAAACTTGTTGCTGTCACGGGTGTTTCTGGTTCTGGAAAATCGACCTTAATTAACGAATTACTCTACCCAGCACTACAACACCATCTCACTCGTAAAGTTCCTTTTCCGAAAGAAATCGATGCAATTAAAGGACTAAATGTCATTGATAAAGCCATAGTCATCGATCAATCTCCCATTGGTAGAACCCCACGTTCTAACCCAGCAACTTATACAGGTGTCTTCGATGTCATTCGCGAAGTTTTTTCTCAAACAGTAGAAGCTAAAGCCAGGGGTTACAAACCAGGACAATTTTCTTTCAACGTCAAAGGTGGACGTTGCGAGGCTTGCGGCGGACAAGGCGTGAATGTCATTGAAATGAATTTTTTGCCAGATGTTTACGTGCAGTGTGAAGTGTGTAAAGGTGCAAGATATAACCGCGAAACATTGCAAGTAAAGTACAAAGGCAAGTCTATTGCTGATGTTTTGAATATGACCGTTGAAGAAGCTTTGGAGTTTTTCCAAAATATTCCTAAAGCTCTCACTCGCCTGCAAACGTTAGTAGATGTGGGGTTAGGTTATATTCACCTGGGACAACCTGCAACCACCTTATCTGGTGGAGAAGCGCAACGGGTGAAATTAGCCACAGAACTATCACGCCGCGCGACAGGAAAAACACTTTATTTAATCGATGAACCAACAACAGGATTATCGTTTTACGATGTCCACAAATTGTTGGACGTACTACAAAGGTTGGTAGATAAAGGTAATTCAATATTAGTGATTGAACACAATTTAGATGTAATTCGTTGTGCTGATTGGGTAATAGATTTAGGACCAGAAGGTGGCGACAAAGGTGGAGAAGTTATTGCTATAGGTACACCAGAAGAAGTAGCACAGAATCCTAAGTCGTATACTGGTCAGTATTTAAAGCATGTGTTGCAGCAATATCCGCCATTTGCTCTGACTAATTAAATAAGTAGTGGACTGGCAAGCCTAAAATAGTGTAATAGAAAATGTTCGTAGTAAGCGCTTCAGCGCAAAACAGGCTAAAAAATCTAATGCACAAAATTAGCTGTGTCAATCCAGTAGGGTGCGTTACGTTTCACTAACACACCTTAATTCGTGATGACTGCTTTAGAATACTTTAATTTTTGATTGTTGTATTGCAATATGGGTGAGTCAACTGTGCATTATCTAAAGTACCTAAGCCACCATCTGCTTTTCTTTGAAATGCGATCGATAGAAATAGAGCGACTGTGCAGATAACCACCACATATTTTACATCGCGGAACTTTGGGTAAAGCTTCTCTAATAAAAGCTGCAGTTTTTGTCTCTCGTGAAAAATTTTTACTTTGGCAATCACTTATATTAGCTTTAGTTTTTGTTTTTAATGCGCCAAATTTCTTTTCATTTACTATCTCCTTGATAATGTTTTTCTTATCTACACCATGCAATAATTTGTTTATGATTTCTAAGTAAAAATCTCTGACCTTCTCATTTGCTTCTATAGCCTTACTCTTCCTGACAATTTCAGGAATCATATCATCTTGCCAAATCACCCATTCAAAATCTTTTCTTACTTCTATAAATTTAGGAAAATATTGAGTTTTTTCTAAATGTAAAATTAAGCTAACTACACCATAAAACGAACCGATTTTAGGCTTGCCCAAATTGGTGTAAAAATATACTATCGGATGAAGACCAAGAGAAGAAGGATGATTACTATTTATTCTTTGAGCTACTCTTATGCAATTTCTCAACAATTCTATAGTTTTGTCTCCCGTCGAATCTTCACCCAATTGGTTATCTTCTTTTATACCGTTGACTATGTTAACAAACTCTAATATTAATTCAAGTTTTTCTGAAGATGATAGATTGCCTACTAGAGGTACGTCTAAAGTTTTAATAGGATTTCTAAGTTTAGGTTCAAAAATAAGTTGATGTATTTCTTGAGCTAGTTTTTCGATTTCATCCTGCTTTTCTTCCGAGAAATTTGACCAATATTTGTGACCACTACCACTTCTCATAATTGCACGAGTAGCAATACCATTAGGTGTTTTTCGAACTGCTAACAAACGTATCTCAGTTCGGCTAATTGGTGTGGCTTTTTGATTTATCTTGAAAAAAGAGTCTTCCGCTTTAGTTGAATCACCTTCAACCCACTGAAGTTGAATAGCTAAAGCACCCAAATTTCTTGCTCTTTCAAGGATTTTTGGATTTGGTGGTTCTCCTCGATGCTGGGCGAATGATTGATAATCTTTATAAGAACCTATCTTTGCCTTAATTAATTTTCTGGTTTCTTGAGCAGCACTTTTTTGTTATTCTGTAATTTCTCCATCATAGAATTGCTTGGAAATCTGACCATCACCATAGTCATCATTTATCCAGGCTATTAAAGAACTAAGTCTATGGGAGCCATCAATTACAAAATAGTAACTACTAGAACTTCTCCAAAGAATCACTGCTGGTATTAAATCTCCATCTAAAAAACTTTCGATAAACTCACATACTTTATTAGCATCCCATTCATTAGTTTCTCTTTGAAAATCAGGTTTACGTAGAAATAGATAGAAAAAAGAATTTTGTTCTAAATCACGAATAGATATATTTTGTCTTGCTATATTTTGACCTTGCTCTCCTTTGACTTCAAATGCTGCTCTGGGTATTAGTGCATCTAAGCAAACTTTTGGACTCTCTTTTGCCATTTTTATTGTCTCTTTAGTTTCTTTTATGACAAAATAATAATTAGTATATTATTTTATATGTAAATGTAAAGCTCTAATAGAGAATAGTTTTATGTTAGTTTCATAGCCGTACTGTAAGTCTAATCAAAAAGCGATCGCTAATTATAAATAAACAAGTTTGGCTCAATGTGAAAGAACTTTCCCAAACCCTCAGCTTGTTCTTGAGTTATTTCTAATTCACCATTAATGACTTGAGTAACGATTTCAATAGAACCATGAAAAACCTAACCAAGTAGACGATACAGGATTACTATTGAATGATTCCTATTATGCGATCGCGCTTGTGAATTTATTAACAACTTACTCTCTAGCAACAAGCGGTAGTCGTACAGTGAAAACAGACCCAACTCCCTGCTCGCTTTTTACAAAAATCTCACCACCCATCATGTGGCAAAAATGGCGGCTAATCGCTAAACCCAAGCCAGTACCACCATACTTTTTCGTCGTCGATGCATCCCCTTGCGTAAAGGGTTGAAACAATTGCTGCTGTTGCTTTTGAGACATGCCAATACCTGTATCGGTGACGGTGAAAATGATGATTTCACTAGGTTCTTTCCCTGTTGAATAAACTTTTTCTCTCTTCACATTCAGCTTTACCTTACCGTTAGTCGTAAACTTGGCGGCGTTACTGAGCAAGTTGTAAAGTACTTGCCTCAGCTTAGTCTGATCGGTATGCATTATGCCTAATTCTTGCTCATAATCAACTTCTAAAACATTGCCATTTTTCTCTATCAATGGTTTGACTGTCAGGACGACATTATTAATTAACATGACCAGGTCAAATGTCTCTGGGTAAAAAGTCATTTTCCCCGCTTCGATTTTTGACAAGTCAAGGATGTCGTTAATCAATGTCAAAAGATGTCTACCAGCAGAGTTGATCGAATCGAGATCGCTGATGACATCTTCTGCTAAACCCATATCAGCAGCATCATCTTGTAGCAGTTGACTTAAACCGATAATGGCATTCAACGGTGTACGTAATTCATGACTAATATTTGCCAAAAACTGACTTTTTGCCTTGTTAGCTGCTTCTGCTAATTCTTTAGCTTGTTCGAGTTCTTTGGTATGTTTGGACACTTGCTCAATCAAGCGGTTAAGAGATTTGGCTAGCAACCCAATTTCATCTTCGGTGGTAATAGGTGCTCGCAAATCAAAATTGGATTTTCGCGCCACCTGTTCAGCAACTTGAGTAACGGTAATGACTGGATCGGCGATCGCCCGAGAAGTACGCCAAGCGATAATGGCAGCAATCCCCACCGATAAGAGCATACTAGCTATGACTATCGATCTTTCAATTCCTTTTGACCTGTCTACATCGTTTTTAAGCGCCTGCTCTTGCTGTTCTGCTACTTGCAGGTTATTGCTCAATGTTTGATACAGTTGAT
The DNA here is from genome assembly GCA_026419705.1 of Fischerella sp. Lineage (GTDB taxonomy): Bacteria > Cyanobacteriota > Cyanobacteriia > Cyanobacteriales > Nostocaceae > PCC9605. The sequence goes on along the minus strand of JANZYY010000056.1, from coordinate 10,543 downwards.
CTAATCGTGCGGCTGTTTCACCACGGAGAACTGCGAGCAATTCCTGCTGGACTGCAGATGCTTGCTGTGGCTGTAGCGGCTGGTTGTCCACTTGCCGTAAGATGTACTCTATTTGCCGAACGTAGGAGTCCAAATTAGTTGCGTAATCCCGCAGTAAAGCTTGTAGAGAAGCTTCGCTGGCTGCTAGTGCGAACCGCTTTGGCTTGCTTTCTAGAAAATCCATAATTTGATTCTCTATTTTCTTAGTTTTCTCGATATTTTCGAGAAATTTTGCTTTTCTATTCGCAAGCCTTTCTGGCTCTTCTACTAAAGCAGGTAAATTGGCGCTCTGCAATTGTGCATCCACAATCGCATCCCTATAATTAGCCAGCATTTGTGTTTGAAATTGGGCATGATTTAATTGCCTAATTTCCCGTCCGCGATAATAGTTAGCAACTACCAACCCAGCCAGTGAGCCGAAAAAACCAATTCCTATTGCTAAAAAGTACCCATAACCAATCTTTTGATGAATGCGCCAAGAACTGGCTTTCAGTTTCCCTCGTGAGGGAAATTCTATAGTCGGGAGTTCGTCGTCGTTAGAGGGCTCGTTGGCTGACACTTTTTTGTTTTCTGAACTGCTGTCAACAGCGGTTGGCTTTTGAGTTGGCATCACTCAAATCTCCTTGCCCTCCCGCCAAAGTTACCACATCAGTGTAGGCAGGAAAATCACTTCTACTGATGATTTTCACCAACATTATCTTCTTTTATAACAAGAGTAAATCTCCGCTCACTAATACAGTTTGCATAACCCTAATCATAATTTAAGCAGTTTTTATATATGTAAATTTTTGACAAACCAAAGTAACATAACAGCAAAAACAAGCAGTTTGCTATGACTATTAGTGTTGAAGCACAGAGACTATATCCTACTTTAACCGATCGGAAGGCACACCCGGCAGATTTATAAGCTGCACATCCTCACGATCGGAAACCCTGTAGAGACGCTTCAAACAGCGCATCTCTACAATCTGTGTTTGTCGCATTCTTTTTTCTTTCGAAATGGTATTACTTGGAAAGATAAACTATAACTTATCACTTTTGAGTATAATTCTAAAAACTTTAACGTTGGAAAACTTTACCGATCCAAATAACGGCAAAAATTCCTACAAGCAGCCAAATTGTTACAATTACCACTGCTGCTATGCGACTGCTAGGAGTAACTTGATTGATAGTTTTTTCTGCTTTTTCCCGACATTCTGCCATAACTGTCGGTGGAATCATTCGCAATACCAAAATAATGCCTAAAGGTAATAATACTAAATCATCTAAATAACCGAGGACAGGAATAAAGTCTGGGATTAAGTCAATCGGACTAAGAGCATAGGCAACGACGATCGCAGCTAATACCTTTGCATACCAAGGAACTCTGGGATCTCGACAGGCAAGGGCAATAGCATAAGTTTCTTTTTTAAGTTTTTTAACTTGTTGTTTCCAGTCGTACATACAAGTAGAGACGCGCTATGGCACGTCTCTCTAAGTTTAAACGATTAGGCGATCGCCGCTGTTGAAAGTTGCTTGCTGACTGCTTGTTTCAACAATTCTGCCTTATCAGTACGCTCCCAGGGTAGTTCTAAATCTGTTCGTCCAAAGTGACCGTAAGCTGCGACGTCCTGATAAAAACGTCCGCCTCTTTCACTTGGCAGTTTGCGCAAATTAAAGGTGTGAATAATACCAGCTGGACGCAGTTCAAAATGCTCTTTGATTAAATTCAGCAAGGTTTCATCATCAACTTTGCCAGTACCAAAAGTATCGACGAAAATGCTTACCGGCCGTGCTACACCAATGACGTAACTTAACTGAACTTCGCATTTTTCTGCCAACCCTGCGGCAACAATATTTTTTGCCACATAACGACAAGCATAAGCTGCACTGCGATCTACCTTGGTGGGGTCTTTACCAGAAAAGGCTCCTCCACCATGTCGGGAATAACCACCGTAGGTATCGACAATGATTTTACGTCCAGTGAGACCAGCGTCTCCCTGAGGACCGCCAATCACAAATTTGCCAGTGGGGTTGACCAAAAATCGAGTATTTTCATCCGGCTTCACATCTAGATCTGCAAACACGGGTTCAACTACCGCCGACCAAAGGTCTTTTTTAATCTTGGCTTGTACTTCTGCTTCATCAGTGATGTCACCAATGGTCGGTGTATGCTGCGTCGAAACTAGGATGGTATCGATACCAATCGGACGTCCGTCTTCATAAACAACGGTGACTTGAGTTTTGCCATCGGGGCGCAGGTATGGTAATTGACCAGTTTTGCGGACTGCTGCAAGTCGGCGAGCAATGCGATGGGCAAGACTGATCGGCAAGGGCATTAGTTCTGGCGTTTCGTTACAAGCGAAGCCGAACATGATTCCTTGGTCGCCAGCTCCAATCTTGTCGAATGTTTCCTCACTATCCTGACGGGCCTCGTGAGCAGTATTCACACCTCGAGCAATGTCAGGTGATTGTTCGTCCAAAGCCACTAGCACCGAGCAACTGCTAGAGCAAAAGCCATTGACGGCATCGGTGTAGCCAATTTCAGCAATTTTCTTGCGGGCGATATTGACGTAGTTGACGCTGGCTTTGCTGGTGATTTCACCGGTGATCAGCACTAAGCCAGTGTTAACAACAACCTCAGCTGCAACACGGCTACTCTGGTCTTGTGTGAGCAGTGCATCTAAAATGGCATCCGAGATTTGATCGCAGATTTTATCTGGATGGCCTTCGGTCACTGACTCGGAGGTAAATAAATAACGTTTAGACAAATTCAACTCCTCCTGATAAAGCTGAGCGGGCTGACTAAATGTCGCTATTTAGTCAAGCTACTTCAATCTGAAATCATAACAATATTTTCACAATCAGCAGTTTATAAACACACTTACTTCATCAAAATCGTTGATTATTAATGATTTTCTTAAAACAATAAATACAACTGAGGCTAAATCCATATTAATACTCCTTTTTACTGCTGGTTGGCAGCCTAGGGCTACACAAACTCAGCCCCCTATGTTGATACCAGCTTTGTCTAAGCTTTGTACCAACCTACTTAATTAATTCATACAAAAAGAGGGACACAACAGTGCCCCTGGACATTTGACACAAACACTGCTGCTCTAAACTTGAACTGCCATTTTTGCTTCCTTTGCAGTTAAGCGCTCGTAGGTAGCACGCATTTTCAATCCTGTCAGCACTTGGAACAAACCTGTTCCATTATTGGAACCAGGATACTCGCGGTGCTGTAGTAACAAATGAGTCATCTCACCTTTGTACTTGGTAGATGTGTTACTTAAGTGAGTTTCGATGTAAATTACTTCGTCCAGGTTGTCAAATTGACCATCTACCTCTAGAACTGAAACGTAGCGACCGTAATACACATCCGAACCGTAGTACAGTTGCATACCGGGATAGGAGCAGGTTAGTTTACGTCCACAGGGAGTCCAGTAGATTGTCGAACCTTCATCAAACAGATAAACCGGATCGAAACCTTCTTTACCTTCCCGCTGTAGCATCCGTACCCGCAGGACTTTACGCTCTTTGTCTTCTTTGATTAAGTTGGTAGGCAATACTTGGAGAACTATATCGGCAAATTCTCTTTGTGGTTCAATGTACTTTTGAAAATCAGGTTTGCGGGAATTGATTTGAGCTATGACATCTTCGTAGCGGTGACCGCGTTCTGCCATGTCTCGCTGAATTTTCCAGGCAATTTTGACTTCATCGCTAATATCAAAATAGACGCTGAAGTCAATTAGCGATCGCACGCGTTCATCATATAGAGGATGTAACCCCTCAATCACGACAATGTGATTCGGTTCTACTAGCTCTGGCGGATCGATTGTGCCAGTTTCGTGGTTATAAATCGGCTTCATGATCGATTGACCTTCTTTGAGCGCTTTAATCTGCTCATACATCAGGTCAAAATTATTGGCTCTGGGGTCGAGTGCAGTTATTCCTGTTTCTTTACGCTGTTTTCTATCCAGACAATGATAGTCATCCAAGCAGATGACTGTCATTAATTCTTCACCAAATAAATCGGTGAGACGACGCAAAAACGTAGATTTACCGCACCCAGAGTCTCCCGCTACTCCAATCAAGACCACGCGATCCGGTTTATTTGTCATAAATCTCCTCTATTTTGCTAAAGATGAGTCAATCAAAATTTTTCACACCTGCATACTTGAAGCCAGGAGTTTAACCCTTTGGTTTGTCCTGCGTTCTTGCTACTCAGCAGCACCAACAGACATGTGACGGGTAAACAAAAAGTAGTGATTGTTACCCGCCTTACTGAACCTAAATTGCTGCTGGTAAGTATTTAATCCTAGTGATATATTGAATTTTAACAGAAGGGGTTACTCTATACAAGACAAGGCTTGCTATCAGCGAGGAAATTGCGGTTTTAGAATCATGGCTGTAAACGATCGCAAACAACAAAATACCCTTCCCAACCAGCCGGTAGTGGCTTTAGCAACCTGAGTTAATTTGTGAGGTCTTTGTCTGGATCGTTGTTTGTTGTTAGTTGTTTGGAACAACAAACAACAATTAACTAACAACCATCAACAGCCTTGTTTAAAAGCCTCACAACTTTTCAACAGATGCTATGACTGGAGGACTGAAGCTAATGACTCTATTAGTTCAAGTTTATAAGGTATAATTTGATTTTAAAAGTGTTTTTTTGCTTTTTCCAAATTTTGATTTAGCCAGCTAGCGCAGCTCACCAAGCTACTAAACAAAACAATATTTTGATCTATCTCAAGAAGGAAATTGTTAGCTTGTTAGCAAAATTGTTTCTACAAAGTTTTGTTTACAAGCGTAAATGCTCTTTTGAGCGTGTTAGCAATCTCAATATAGAGGTTGACAGATTTTTCACCTCAAGTGAAACTTAATTATAGTTGCTTATATAACTTCTGTACCAGAATGTTTTTAGCTGAAATTACCCCTGTTGTGTGAACCGCGACGCTCAGGGAGAAAGTTTTGCTTACGGTGTTGTATTTGACACTTAATAAGCGATCGCTAGAAGTAAGGGAAGAAGTAAAGCAAATCGGAAGCGTGTCTTCCATATTTGGCATTTTGGAGTCAGAACCCGAAGGGCAGGGTGTACCTGAGGAGCTAGAGGCTATTTCTGTTGTGAGTATGACATACCACAAAGAAAAAATTAAATTGACTCATCACTAACATTCTCCGAGGAAACTATCCTCTACTTTAGAAATTGAACAGGTGTGACTTTTGCCATGCCTTGGTGTCTTTGGTGAGTGTACGTAAGTAAGGCATTGGCTTGTAATGCCGCTTTCCCAAATGTCAGCTTTTCATCACCGAAATTCGGTAAACTAAAGCTGACCTGTGGTAGAAAGAGTTTTTTGAGAAACGGTTAAGTAAATATCGGAGTGGTAGAACGAATGTACTATCAAGGTGCTGTTGAAGGAGCTGCTAACACAGAATCAGGTAGCCGCGTCTTCGTGTACGAAGTGGTAGGTCTGCGTCAAAGCGAAGAAACCGATCAAACGAACTACCAAATTCGTAATAGTGGCAGTGTGTTCATCAGAGTGCCTTACAACCGCATGAACCAAGAAATGCGACGTATCACTCGCCTGGGCGGCAGAATTGTTAGCATACAACCAATCGGTGTTTTACAGCAAATCAACGGTAAAGCCTCATTTGAAGTTGCTAGCGAAGCGATGAGCAAAACCACATCTGCGGAATCTGCTCACGAAGGAAATGGTAATGCCACACTTGTACAAGCTGAATTACTAGAGCAGCAACAGCCCAAGAAAAAGGATACGAAAGGCAACACCATGACTCAAGCGAAAGCCAAAAAAGACGCCCACGCTGACGTTCCAGTAAACATTTACCGCCCCAATGCTCCTTTTATTGGTAAATGTATATCTAATGATGCGTTAGTCAAAGAAGGCGGAATTGGTATTGTTCAGCATATCAAATTAGACCTTGACGGCGGAAACTTGCGCTATGTAGAAGGCCAAAGTATTGGTATTATCCCACCAGGGGTGGACAAGAACGGCAAACCGGAAAAACTGAGACTGTATTCAATCGCCTCAACTCGCCACGGCGATGATGTGGATGACAAAACCGTATCCCTGTGTGTCCGGCAGTTGGAGTACAAGCATCCAGAAACTGGTGAAACAGTCTACGGTGTCTGCTCTACCTACCTATGTAACCTCAAGCCTGGGGATGAAGTTAAAATCACAGGACCGGTGGGCAAGGAAATGTTATTACCCCCAGACGAGGATGCTAATATCATCATGATGGCGACAGGAACCGGTATTGCGCCCATGCGCGCTTACCTGTGGCGCATGTTCAACGAGAAAGAAAGAGCAGTGAATCCAGAATACCAGTTCAAAGGCTTCGCTTGGCTGATATTTGGCATCCCCACCACTCCCAACATCTTATACAAGGAAGAACTGGAAGAACTACAAGCGAAATATCCTGATAACTTCCGCTTGACTTACGCGATTAGCCGCGAACAGAAAAACCCCCAAGGTGGCAGAATGTACATTCAAGACCGTGTTGCCGAACACGCAGATGAACTGTGGAACTTGATTAAAAATGAGAAAACCCACACCTACATTTGCGGTTTGCGCGGTATGGAAGATGGCATTGATGCTGCGCTAGCAGCAGCAGCAGCCAAAGAAGGTGTCACTTGGAGTGAATATCAAAAGGAACTGAAGAAAGCTGGGCGCTGGCACGTAGAAACATATTAATCTTAGTTATTGGTTGTTGGTTGGTAGTTGGTTGGGACAAGCAGCAAACAACAAATAACTACCAACAAATGGCCAATGCTACTAGTAGGGTGGGTATTGCCCACCCTACAATTGTTTTGTTGTTGGTGAAATTGGTACAAAATTCGTGGGTGTAAAGCTGGGAATATTAGGATTAGGCACGGTAGGAACAGGTACGGTGCAGCTAATACAAGATTGTGCTGGTCGTCATCCGCTTTTGCAAGATGTAGAAATATATCGAGTAGGGGTGCGATCGCCCGACAAACCCCGTGCGGTGAAACTACCGACATCAGTATTCACAACAGATTTAGCAGGAATTGTCACCGACCCGCAGGTAGATATCGTAGTTGAGGTCATCGGTGGACTGGAACCAGCGCGATCGCTGATTCTCAAAGCAATTGAACATGGCAAGCATGTTGTCACTGCTAATAAAGCGGTCATCTCCCGCTTTGGTGATGAAATCTTTACCGCTGCCAATCAAGCTGGTGTCTATGTCATGCTAGAAGCCGCGGTTGGTGGTGGTATTCCAGTCATTCAACCCTTGAAGCAGTCTTTAAGCGTCAACCGCATTCACGCCGTTACAGGTATCGTCAACGGCACAACTAACTATATCCTTACACGCATGCAAACTGAAGGCAGCAGCTTTGACGATGTTTTAGCTGATGCTCAGCGCTTGGGTTACGCCGAAGCCGACCCGACAGCTGATGTCGATGGCTTAGACGCCGCAGATAAAATTGCCATCCTCGCCTCATTAGCCTTTGCTGGACGCATCAAACTGCAAGATGTCTATTGTGAAGGAATTCGGCAAGTCAGCAAAACAGATATTACCTATGCCGATAAATTGGGGTTTGTCATCAAACTACTAGCCATAGCTAAAACAGTTAATCCTCCCCCCATCTCCCCCTCTGGCTATCTCTCCGTCAGAGTTCATCCCACCCTTGTCCCGAAAGCACATCCCTTAGCCAGCATCAACGGTGTCTATAATGCCATTCTCATTGAAGGAGAGCCGATCCAACAGGGGATGTTTTTCGGACCAGGTGCAGGTGCTGGACCAACTGCCAGCGCTGTATCATCTGATATATTACACTTAGTAGCAGCTCTGAAATCTAGCACGGCAACACCAAATCCCCTGTTAACTTGCGCTCATCAAGACTACTGTCAAATTGCGCCCATAGAAGAACTCGTAACGAGATTCTACGCCCGTTTCTTAACAAAAGACCAGCCAGGAGTAATTGGTAAATTAGGTACTTGTTTTGGCAAGTATGGAGTCAGCTTAGAATCAGTTGTCCAAACAGGCTTTCAGGGAGAACTAGCCGAGATTGTCGTTGTTACCCACGATGTCCGAGAAGGGGATTTTCGGCAAGCTCTAGCAGAAATCCGCACCCTGGAAACCGTAGACAGCATTCCCAGCTTATTACGAGTTTTGTGAAGAGACTAGTGAGTTGTACAGACGCTTCAAACAGCGCGTCTGTACATTAGTTTTTTGTTTGTTGTTTGTTGTACCCTGCTACCCTTCCAGGGCGCAGCGATTTTGGTGTAGAGTAGCCGAAGAAAGCCCATTTATAAAGAAAAACTAACCATCAACCAACAGCAAACAAACAACTACTAACCACTAACCACTATCTACTTTTACCACTACCAGGGTAAAATCACGATGACAAATACGCCTCCCGACCCCAGGCCATCTCAAACAAATGCCCTCGGCTTTGAAGAATTTATTGGCATTCTGGTTGCCTTTGCCACTATTGGGGTAATTTTGTTTTGGTCGTTTTCCCGCAAAGAGTCTGGCTGGAACTTAGGTGGCTTGGTGTTACCATTTCCGACGCCATCCCCCACTAAAGCTGCTACTCCTACTTCTGTTCCTGCTGTCGAATCTCGTCAGACACCGCCCGCGTCTGATGAGCAAAAACCTTCTGTCGTAGAAAAGCCCCTTCCTCGTGTTAGTCCAGGCGAATTACCACAAGAGCAAGCATTTTTGCCACCTGACTCCACCCGAGAAACATTGCCATTGGTTCTCCCCGAGAAAAAGCCTACTATTCCCCCACCCATAGCATTTACTGATGTACCGAGTGACTTCTGGGCACGTCGTTTTATCGATGTGCTTTCTTCTCGTAATATTATTAAGGGCTATCAAGATTATTCATTTAGACCAAATCAGCCTGTCAGCCGTGCAGAATTTGCTGCCATCCTACAACAGGCATTTAGGAATGGACTCGGCTATACCAACAAAAAAATCTCTTTTCAGGATGTGCCAGCCCAGTTCTGGGCAAATTCAGCGATCGCTCAAGCTATCAGTACTGGATTCTTAAGAGGCTACCCAAACAGAACCTTCAACCCAGACCAAAAAATTTCACGAGCACAGGTACTAGTTGCTCTTGCCAGTGGTTTAAATCTCAAAGTTCCCGCTTCTCCAAAGCAAGTTTTAAGCATCTACAAAGATGCCCGCGAAATTCCCAGCTACGCTATCAATAAAATAGCAGCTGCCACAGAAAACGGCCTTGTAGTCAATTACCCAGATTCAAAGGTTCTGGCTGTCAATAAACAAGCTAGTCGTGCTGAGGTAGCAGCAATGATTTATCAGGCTTTGGTACGAATGGGAAGGGTAGACGCAATTAAATCTGAATACATTGTCAAAGTATCCGACGAAACCTAAATACACAAGTGGTCAAGAGTAGCTAAAAGTCTGCTTGACCACTTGCAGAGGAGGCGATACCCAGCAGCAATTCATAGCGTACCAGCGGTAAAAATCGCTCTCCGCATTGAATTACCCACTTTTTAAGCGTCTTTACCGATCACTTGTGATTTGAGAGATGAAATTTCATTGGTTAACTCTTGTCTGGTTGAGGCTTTAAGTAAATAACGGTAAACGAACCAAGCAGAGTAACCAATACCGATCAATTCAAAGGTAGGTGCGACTAAAGGAATATCATTCAAAGCGTCCAGGATTGCCAAGACAACTTTTACAGCGACAATCGCCGCCACGATCAAACCAATAGAAACCAAAGGCTGTTTATACCTATTAAAAAAGGTTCCCAGGTACTCGGGCAGTGTCGCTAAAAAGTTCGAAACGACTTCTCCATACTTCAGCCATTGCTCTTGATTTTGCATAGCAGGTTGGAGTTTTGTAATGGTTCCTGTTTGGTTGTTGATCTCTGGCATCGTTGTATCTATAGACTTGGTTTCTACTACTTCCGGTTCTTGCATTTTCGCTCCCATGATTATGACAGTTGAGTTACTCTTATCCGGACAATTACAACCAAAAGGCTGTTGATTAGGCGATGCACTAGCACATCACGACGATAGAGTTTGGGGAAAGAGGCTCTAGTTATCTATCACCATCATTGCCCCTTAACCACTACTTCATCAACTACAAGGTATTAACTCAGTAGGAAGGTAGCGGTTTAAACATGGCAGGATAGACTTGAAGCAGTATTCTAAGTTCGTTAGTTATGGAACTTGAATCCTGAGTTGATTGTTATTCCGTGCCCTGTCAGCTGCTCAAAATCGTACTTAACATAAGTACAACTCATGCAGAAATCCAGATCACTTCTTCTTTATACAAGTCTAGATGCCGATTTTACATGATATTTAGGCAATCTTAAGCTGCTATTGTCAATGGTGGTAGTTTTATTGATATTAATACTTAATAAAACTTTTTATGTATTTACAGGCTATAGATTTAAAAGATTTTTTGTGGTATAATTCCAACCTTCTTGACCTCTACCCACATTTACTTGCTGTCTTAGTGTCTTGGTGGTGAAAAAAGAATGATTGAAACACCAAAACACTAA
>JANZYY010000562.1 GCA_026419705.1 Fischerella sp. | reverse complement strand
ATGAGTGAGGGGAGTAGGTGCTTTTAGTCCTTTGAGCATCCGCCGCCAGAAATCCTCAGCTTTGGATGAGTCCTGTCGTCGCAACCAGCTAATGTAATCTCGAAAAACACTACCTTTTCCGAGAGCGACATCTTGACCTTGACTGTAAGCTGTGTACAATTCAATCACTTCTTTGATGACCAATGGTGATGACCATCCATCCACAACGATCATGTGTGAACTCCAAATAAATTGGTAAGTATGGTCATCACAGCGAATCAAAGTCACACGCATCAGAGGGACTTGGGATAAATCAAAACCTTGTTTGCGATCGCTGTTTAAAAAATCATCGAAACGTTTTTGCAGTTCTATCGCTTCTATTCCCCGCCAATCATATTGTTTTATAGGTACTTTGACGTGGCGGTAGACAACTTGTAGAGGTTTGTCTATATCTTCCCAATGGAAGCTAGTACGTAACATAGTATGCCGAGCCACGACTTCCTGCCAAGCACGTTCAAAAGCAACAAAATTGAAATCATCACGAACATTAAGAGTGAAGCCCAATTGGGAAAAATAGAGCGTCACTTCCGAACCATAAACACAATGAAAAAGAATACCGTGTTGCAGCGGTGAAAGTTCGTAGATATCTTCTATATTTTCTGTGTTCATATCAGTATTCATCACTCATAATTCAATTTATTTGCCTTTGCGATTGAGTTTTGCCAAGAATCGATCTAGCCCTTTTTGACTTAGATTTAGTTCAGGAAAATCAGAAGGTGTGTAACTTTTTGCTTGAGCAGATTGGCAATGAGAGACGATCGCTTGCAATACCTTCACAAACTCTTGAGCCAACTTTTCGATGGCGGAATCTCGATGTATATTTTCGCTAAATGCCCAATCAAATTGCAGTTGATTGTTAACTACTAAACCATTTATTTCGAGAAGTGCACCTCTTTTGTTGCGTGGACTGCTCACCAACCCACTCAAGTTGGGAACAAATCTAAATAGTGATGAGGTGGAAAAAGTTTGGTCAAATTGACCTAAATAATTAAAGACAATTTCTGGTTTTGGAAATTTTGGCAGTACATCATCCTGACTCAAATAACGAAGGATACCGTAACCGATTCCCCGATTGGGAATAGCTCGTAGTTGCTCTTTAATTATTTTCAAGGCTTCCCCAGGATGAGCAGATTTTCCCAAATCCAAAAGTACAGGGAAGATAGCTGTAAACCAGCCGACTGTACGGGACAAATCCAAATCTTCAAAGATTTCTTCCCGGCCATGACTTTCTAGTGCTACTAACAGAGAGCGACTACCTGTCCATTGGGAAAAAGCCAGTACCAATGCTGTAAGTAATACATCATTGATTTGGGTATTATAAACTTGCGGTACTTCTTGGAGTAAGGCTTGGGTTTGTTCTACACTGAGGGCGATCGCGATGTGACGCTCAGAAGCGACTGTGTTGTCACCGTCAAGAAAATCCACTGGCAAAGGGATTATTTGCTTTTGGAACTGGCTTAACCAGTAGCCCCTTTCTTTTTGCAGGGTAACAGATTTTGCGTACTCACACAGATGTTCCGACCAGCATTTGAAAGAAGTGGTTTTGGCTGGTAACTGCACGTTTTTCCCTTGGCTGAGTTGTTGATAGGCTGTCTGCAAATCTTCCAGTAAAATTCGCCAAGAGAAGGTATCTACAGCTAAATGATGGATAATTAGTAGCAGGCGGCTTGGTTGCTGCATGCCAAAGTTGTAAACCGCAAATCGCACTAGCGGCCCGGCTGACAGGTTCAGACTGGCTTGTAATTCTGCGGCGCTGTCTTCAAAAGCTTGTTCTTGTTCTGTCTTTGCAAATTCTGAGAAATCGAAACGTGTCAAAACTTCCTGTGTCACCCCTAATGATAAATCTTCCATCAAAGATGAGATTGTCTGCTGCCAACCAAATTTTGTTTTCTCAAACCGCAACCGCAGAGCATCGTGATGTAATAACAACTGCTGTAACGCCTGCTCTAATAAGTCTAAGTCAAGGGCTTGTGGCATTTCTAGTACAAACGTCTGGTTCCAGTGGTGCAGATCGAGGAAATTCTCATTGAAAAACCAATGCTGAATAGGTGTCAAGGATACCGGACCTGTCACAAGTCCTTGTTCAGCCTGGATAGCCTGCTTCAGAACAGCCACAGTTGCCAATTCGCTAATGGTTTGATGCTGAAATAATTGCTTGGTCGTCAGCTTTAAACCAATTTGGTTGGCTTTGGCGATGATTTGGATGGCAATAATTGAATCCCCACCTAACTCAAAGAAATTATCCTGGATACCGATGGATTGGACACCCAAAACCTCTGACCAAATTTGTGCCAGTTGCAATTCTGTGGTGTTGCGAGGCGGTACAAAGTTAGTTTCTTGGGTCAAGCTGGATGTATCTGGAGCCGGTAAAGCGTGGCGATCGACTTTGCCATTAGGGGTCAAAGGCAATGCTTCCAGGTTTACAAAGGCTCCTGGAATCATAAAATCAGGTAGTTTTTCTTTTAGAAAACGGCGGAGTTCATTGGCAGTAACCTGTTCTTGTTTAGGGACAACATAAGCCACTAGGCGCTTATTACCTGGTTGGTCTTCGCGGACCATCGCTGCTGTCTGCTGCACTTGGGGATGTTGGCTGAGTACTGCTTCAATTTCTCCAATTTCAATGCGGAAACCACGAATTTTTACCTGATCGTCAATCCGACCGAGAAATTCAATATTGCCATCTGGTAAATAGCGGACTAAATCCCCAGTTTTGTACAAGCGACTTTCGTTTGACTTGTCAAAGGGGTTGAAAATAAATTTTTCTTCTGTTAAGTCTGGGCGATTTAAATAACCTTTGGCTAAATTAGCGCCACCTATGTATAATTCACCAATCACACCAATTGGAACTAATTGGAGGTGTCGATCCAGCACGTAAGTTTGCACATTGGCGATCGCTCTTCCAATTGGTACAGATGTAGATTTGTTAGCTGAGGCTGAGCTTGGTAGTTTGTAAACAGTTGATGTGACTGTTGTTTCCGTCGGCCCGTAGCTGTTTACTAGCTGTATGCGATCGCCTACTTTCTTTTGCCAAATTGCTACTTTTTCTGAGTATGCTTGCTCTCCACCAATAATTACCAACCTTAGGGACTCAGGAATAGCTAAACTGGTCTTTTTTAATTCAGCCATCCACTGCTGCCAGTATGCTGTTGGTAAATTCAACACTGTCAGCGACCAATCTCGGCACTTTTGCTCAAACGCAGGTATAGAAGCCAATATTTCTTCAGTGCGTAGTACCAAAGTTGCACCGCTGGTTAGGCAAGGATAAATTTCTTCTGCTGCTACATCAAAACTAATTGAGGCAAATTGCAGAATGCGATCGCTGCTGGTAATTTCATATTCGCCCTTGATTGTCTCCGTAAAACTTACTAGAGATTGGTGTTGAATCATCACACCTTTGGGCTGACCTGTAGAACCAGATGTGTAAATTACATAAGCTAAATTTTTAGATGTAGCAATATTGACTATATTTTCCCGGCTGTGTTGGCAAATCTCTTCCCAGTCTCGATCTAAGCACACCAGATGTGCCTTTGATTTTGGCAGATATTCCAGTAATTTTTGTTGAGTTAACAATACCGATACTTGGGAATCAGATAGCATGAAGCTTAATCGCTCCGCTGGGTAACTTGGATCTAGTGGTACGTAAGCTCCACCAGCTTTGAGAATCCCCAACAGTCCCACAATCATCTCTAGGGAGC
>JANZYY010000561.1 GCA_026419705.1 Fischerella sp. | reverse complement strand
AACCAGCGCAATGAGGTAATTGTGTTGCTCACACCTCAAATTATGGATGATTCTGAACGTTCTTCTTTTGGCTATAATTACACTCCTAGCCCAGAGGTGCGACAAATGCTTGAGCGTCGGGGGTTGCAGGTTCCGAAGCGGTAAGTAACCATCATGAGCTGTGTACACCACAATGAATAAAAAACCTCACTCCACCAAGAAAGGACACTCCTCTCCTTGCTAAGGAGAGGGGAAGAAGTGAGGTTTATTTTAAAGATTGTGATGCATTTGGCATTAGATTTTGGGGTTATACCGATTTGAAAAAAGAATGCAACAAATAGATATTGACAAATAGATATTGTAGAGACGCTTCAAACAGCGCGTCTCTACAGCTGATAAAAAAGCCTAGACGTTAGCGCGATGGCAGAGGATGGAAAAAAGTGCCGTATTGCAAACCAGGAAATAGATAATTCAATACGATCAAAATCACAGAAATAATAATCAATGCCAATATAGCAACTACAGGAACAATGGAAAGATATCTTAATAAATAACGTGTTTCCATCATAGTTTCTCCAACATTAATTAAATTGAAATTTGTATTTTTATTCGGGTTGTTGAGAGGATATCTCTTCGAATCTTAAATTATCTTGCCTTAACCACCTTTTGCATCATCACAAATTTTTCAGATATCCTCTCACCATTATTTCAGCGAATTGAAATAGGAATTTCTTCATCATTGGCAACTAATTCACCAGTCAGCAATTCCTTGACTGCTGCTATCGGCCAAAATAAAGCCATTACCATACAATTGATGAACAACGGTACATCAATAAACACTTCTTTTTCTTCTGCTTTATCTTGTTTTTTAATTGCCTGTAGGTAAGACCGACCGCTCCAGCCAATAAAACCAGCAGTATACAGAAATATGGCGATCGGAATTGCTACATCAACAGCAAGACTAAGGCGGTCAAGAGCAATCCGAGGTAAACCATCCTCACCACAAAGTAACTGCGAATAAGCTTTTAATGGCTTTGTAGTGTAATAACTATCAGGAGCATTTTTCATCCTTTCTACAAACGCAGGTGATTTATAACAAGGAACCAATGTGGTATTTTCTGCCAATGCAGTAGAAACTGCACTAAACCAAATCAAAATTGCGAGAATTAGAGCAAATATTCTTTTCATGATTTTGTTCTTTTTTGAATGTTGGTTGGTAGTGAGTACTTAAGTACTCACTACGAACAATGTGTAGTTCTGTTTTTGAGAATTGGTATTAGTAGTTGTTGTTTACTTAAGCTTGACTTTACTCACGATTTACTGGATAAGTGTTGGCTGCATAAATTATCAACAGAGCGCAAAACGATACAGCGGTTATTAAACCAAAAAAAACTCCGGTTGCTGTTGAGGCAAATTGCCCCTCTCCATAAGCTAAATAAAAGTGATGCATTTAAATACCTCAGTTTCTTGGTTATTTAAGAGCAGATTTTGATATATATTAGGTGATTTAAACCTATAAATTTCGTGTCATATTAATTCCTTCAATCAAAATTGAAGAATTGACAATTTCTAGAATCATTAATAAGAAAATAAAAAACAACAGCATCAAAACAGCCATTATTGGTGTAGTACCCCAACCAGGAGTAACTTTACCTGCCTCAGTATTTAATTGTTTGAGTAGATATTGTACAGGTGCGATTTTTTTGGGTTGAAACTTTTGTGATTGCATGGATGACTCCGACTATTTTTGATGGTATGTTTCACAAACGTGTAGATTTTTCGTAGTAAGCGCTAAAGCACTTACTACAAACTTAATAAACTAGATAACAGCTTGCTTCTTGCGTGTGGTTGTATCTCCCACTTTCTGGAAAACACCAAACTCTACTTGTTCATCAAGCTCTGGGTCAATGCCAGCAAATACATCCCGGTAGATGGTACGAGAACCATGCCAGATGTGTCCGAAAAACCATACCAAAGCAAAGCAAGTGTGGAAAAAGGCAAAAAAGCCGCGATTACTAGTTCGGAAAACTCCATCGGAATTGTGGATTGTGCGGTCAAATTCAAAAGGTTCACCGAGTTGGGCTTGACGTGCGTACTTCTTCACCGTCATCGGGTCTGTAAATGTTTGACCATCAAGTGTCCCGCCAAAGAAGCTGACACTAACCCCTGTTTGCTCAAAGCTATATTTTGCCTCTGCTCGTTGGAAGGGAATATCTGCACGCACTACACCATCTTTGTCAGTCAGAACAACTGGGAAGGTTTCAAAGAAAGTAGGCATTCGACGAACTGTCAATTCCCGTCCTTCACGGTCTTGGAATACTGGATGACCAAGCCAGCTTTGTGCAACTCCATCTCCATCGACCATTCGACCCACTCGGAATAAACCACCCTTGGCAGGATTATTGCCAATATAGTCATAGAAAACTAGTTTCTCTGGGATAGCTGACCAAGCTTGTGAGAGAGTTTTACCCTCGTCTAAACCAGCTTGCACCCGCCTATCAATCTCTTTTTTAAAGTAGCTTTGATCCCAGTGATAACGAGTCGGCCCCCACAATTCAATTGGTGTGGTAGCAGTTCCATACCACATACTGCCAGCAGCCACAAAACCTGCAAAAAAGAAAGTGGCCAGCGCACTGGCAAGGACGGTTTCAATATTTCCCATCCTTAACCCCCTGTACAGTACTTCGGGGGGTCGAACAACTATATGGAAAAGTCCACCAATAATTCCTACAATGCCCGCTGCAATGTGATGAGCAACAACCCCACCAGGATTTTGGGGATTAAACCCCTCTGGCCCCCACACTGGTGCAACTCCTTGAACATGGCCAGTTAGTCCGTATGGGTCAGAAACCCACATACCCGGACCAAAAATACCGGTGAGATGAAAAGCACCAAAACCAAAACAGAGTAAACCAGCCAAGAATAGGTGAATGCCAAAAATTTTGGGTAAATCTAAAGTTGGTTCGCCCGTTTCGGAATCGAAGAATGTGGCGAGATCCCAGTAAACCCAATGCCAGCAAGCAGCCAAGAACTCAAGACCTGAAAAGATGATGTGAGCTATAGCTACAGTTTCAAACGTCCAAAAACCAGGGTCTGCAAAGGTTTCACCTGTAACACTCCAGCCTTGCCAGGAATTCGTCACTCCCAAGCGTGCCACAAACGGCATTAAAAAACATCCCTGCCGCCACATGGGGTTGAGTACTGGATCGCTAGGATCGTACAAAGCTAGTTCAAACAAAAGCATCGAACCAGCAAAACCTGCACAAAGGGCGTTGTGCATGAGGTGTACAGCAATAAGTCGACCTGGGTCATTTAAGACCACTGTATGAACTCTATACCAAGGTAATCCCATCGATTGTGCTTCCTCAGTCAAAAGTCAAGAGTATTAAACTCTGATTTCAAACAAAAGTCGTAGGTATGTACCTGATGCTGAATCAGGAAAAAAATTTTTCAAAAAAACAAAATCACACAAAAAAACATCAACAAAGTAATGTGAATCATGAAGTCAATGATTTGATTTTTGAGCAAGTACTGCATAGTCAGAATGGAGATTGGGGATTGGTGATTGGGGAATGGGGAAAAGGGAGTAAGTAATAGAAATTCCCGATCCCTAATCCCTAATCCCCGATCGCCAACTAATCTAATGGAGGCATAGATAGAACTGGCTCATCTTCTCGGTCTATACCTCTTTCAAAGCCTGCTGCAGCTGCTCGCGCGCGGCCGGCGTGCCAGAGATGACCAACTAAGAAAAGCAGAGCAAAGACAAAATGTGCAGAAG
>JANZYY010000560.1 GCA_026419705.1 Fischerella sp. | reverse complement strand
AAAAAATGACTACAAATGTTCTTGGTTGGTAGTGAGTACTTAAGTACTCACTCTGAACTATGTGTAGTTCTATTTTTGAGAATTGGTATAAATCACAAATTAATCAGAAAGTGGCAATAGCTACTTGTTTGAGCTGTTTGTATTTAATTATTTAAGAATAAGCAGCAAAAATTTACTGTCATGCTATCTCAAAATTGAGGAGCTAAATCAATGATTGTTGCAGGGGCGGAAGTTAAAATAAGTCGCTTGGAATCAATTGTGGAGCAAATAGGAGAAGCAGTACTCGCTACCACCGAAACAATTGAGCGTTTGGGCGAAAGAGTAGATAGTCTTAGCATCCAGGTCGAACAACAGGGAAAACAGTTACAGCAACAAGGCTATCAAATTTTGGCCTTGTGCGATGCAGTGCAAACTCTTGCTGAAACCCAGGATGATTCACTACAAAGACTATCTCAACTTACAAAAACTCTTGACCGGATGATGAGATTAATAGAAGGATCGGATGCTTGATATTAAGGGGGCAGCTATGCTGCTATGTATTTCCATAAGTAAATTTAGAGGATTTAACAAAAAGGATTTTGGATTTTAGATTTGAGATCGAAGTCAATCTCAAATCCACACATCGAAAATCTAAAATCGAGGGACTATTTGGCAGAATTAGAAATAAAAATTCTGCCAATTTAATTCAGAATTCGGAATCCACAATTTTTATTTCGAATTGCGAATTCTGAACTGATTTTAAACCCTTAACTGAGTTACTGCTATTTTCCCTGAAAAGCAAACGTCAACATCACTACCAGGAGTGCGATCGCGCTGTTGATATACGCCAGCGTAGTAAAATTCATCGCCCTCGATCCGATAATCGATGGGCAAAGGTTTAGTACAAGCTTGGCAAAATACAACTTCCGGATCGGGTTCTCCTGGTAGCAGATGAGGCAAATTCACATTCCAAAAAGTTCCCGGTTCTAGAGGACGGTTGAGTAAGTCAGCTAAAACATAAGCTGTCCAACGTGCAGCAGCATCCCAGTCAATATTCAGATTGCCTTTGCGATAGTGGGAAACGGCAATTCCAGGAATACCATGTATTGCTGCTTCTCGGACAGCAGCGACAGTACCAGAAATGTAAGTATCTACTCCCAAGTTGCCACCAGCGTTGATTCCAGACAACACAAATTGGACATTATTGCAGATATGTGCTAGGGCGATTCTCACGCAATCGGCGGGAGTACCTGCGATCGCATAATCGCTATCTGAGCGACGGTGAACGTAGATCGGACTAGTTGTGGTCACTTGATGACCGCAGCCTGAAAGATGGTCTTTGGGAGCAGCCACAATCACAGGAGGTTTGTGAGTGGATGCTGGGTACTTTCCATTTGCTATTTCCCAGTCAACGATACCAAGTTTGTTTACAGCTTTAATCAGCGCCTTGATGCCTGGGGCGTCTATACCATCATCATTAGTGAGAATTAGGGTCATAGTATTTCGGCGATGGCTAACTTTTTGATTTTCCCCTTTTTTCTTCTCGATCTGCTTCTTCAGAGAATATCCCCAGGTGAATAATCACCCATGCTTGGCTAGGCATATTTGTGAAAACGATCGTAACTTCATGAAACTTTCATGAAAATTGCAAAAAAATATAATTCCATTCGGAAAAAATATTTGTAGATTTGAAGTAATGCTTAATTCAGTAGTAGCGTCAAAACACCGGCGTCTTTAGTCAATATATAAATTTCTTTGTAGGTTATTTTTACAGACCATGATGACAGCAGCATTGAAAAATTGGCTGCAAGTAAGCCGTTATGTGAATCGGGGGAGCGCTTATATTTTTTCTCTGAGATTTAATGTCATGGCTGAAGTTGGAGACACTCCACCTTAGGTGAATATTGCAATCAATTTTACAAATACATCTATGGCACATCTAATAAGGTTGTAGATTTTTTAGTAAAAGCTGTTGTGAATGCGTGCTTGTTTGTTGTTCCACAAAGCAACAGTTCACAAATATTCACAATGTCATAGCAGAGTTGCACAAAAGCAAAAAGTTCAGCTGCCATAGCCATAAACGTAAATTAGATAGCTTTACTGTTACTTTTCTATCGCTCCGATACTGACTAGCTAACTGCCAATACATGCAAACAATTCTTGCTAGCCTTTAGTACCTTGGTGTGAAGAAAAAGAGTCCTATGCTTGAGCAGTGAAAGCAGAGTTAATCAATTTAAATAGTTACCATCAAATTTATTTAAAAGCAAATTGTAGAGTTCTGTTTTTCAACAGGTTCTTTGTTTTGCGTCTACATTTTGCAACTGAATAACACCTGTATTTGATAGCACCTCCACTGAAGATAAAAATTGTGGTGACTACAACTGACTTATGAAACTGAAATTCTCAGCTAAGTGAGGATATTCAGCTTCATAAAAAGCAGGATAGCTGTGGCGCTATTCCAAACACGGCGATCGCCAAAAAAATAGTGGGTAAGGTATTGAAGAAATGACGGAAATTATCAAACATAAAAAACTGCATTTACATTATTTGGATGGCTTGCGAGGGCTAGCAGCTTTATATATATTATTTGTACACATTCAGCCATCAATGGGAGAGGAATTACCGTTATGGTTGAAAGTTTTTCAGTTAATGATGAGATACGGACGTATCAGTGTTGTAGTTTTTATTCTACTTTCTGGGTATGGATTGATGTTGTCGGTAATCCGCTCCCAAAGTAATACGATTCCTGGAGGAATCATCGGTTACATTAAAAGGCGAGGGCGGCGAATTTTGCCTGCTTATTATGCTACTCTTGTTTTGTGCATTCTTTTAGCTGCTGGCATAATATTACTAGAGAGATTCACAAAATTTCAATGGGAATATATACCAGTAAATCAACCTTTTTCTCCTTATTTCACTTTAAGAGATTTAGCTTATCACCTGCTACTAATTCATAATATTAGTGGTGACATATCTGCATCTATTAATCCACCATTATGGACTGTCGCAACTGAGTGGCAATTATACTTTTTATTTCCACTTTTCCTGTTACCAATATGGCGCCGTTTCGGCTTATTATCAGTAGTTATTAGCGCCTGTTTAATGGGACTAATACCTTTATATCTTTTGAAGGGATTGTTTGAATCAGCCAGTCCTTGGTTTCTGGGTGTATTTGCTATGGGAATGGCAGCGGCTGAAATTGGATTTTCGCAAAAACCCAAGTTAATTACTTTCAGAAATTCACTACCGTGGGATAAATTAGCGATCGCATTTACTGTTGTTGCTTTCTTAACTGAGTGGAGACGGCTGGGATTGCATATCTGGATTAGTGAATATCTGTTCGGAATTGCCACAGCTTGTCTGTTTATTTATTGCACCAAGTTAGCGACCGAAGGCAAAAAGCTACCCGGAATTCTCCAGGTGTTTGAACATCCTTGGGCGATCGCAGTGGGAACATTTTCTTACAGCTTGTATCTCACTCACGGTCCAGTCTTAGCATTGGTGAGTCGCTTTCTTTTGAGTCTAGATATGCCTCCTACTAAGTATGCAGTAACCTTGTACGTACTGGGTGCGGCAGCCTCATTGATATTTGCCTATTTATTTTACTTAGTATTTGAGCGCCCGTTTATGTCCGGTTTCCTCAAAAAGCACAAAGTTAGAGATGCGTTGAGTTAAAACACCCGAGATTTCAACTTAATACAAAATTGGGCGTTGCATAAATGTGGGATGATTTTCTTGTATTTCTCTGTTAAAACCTCTTCTTTGCGTACTTTGCGTCTTTGTG
>JANZYY010000559.1 GCA_026419705.1 Fischerella sp. | reverse complement strand
GTGTTAAGACAAGGCAGAGTTTAAAAACACATACTCGTAGGCTACCATGTGTGTTTTTAATTAGATTAGGGTATTTTTTCTGCCAGGGAGTTACAATCTTGTCTAAAATCTCTGGCTTTGTTTGTTTTTTTACCTAAATATGACTGTTTCTCGAACAATTTGCTTGGGATTTTTGGCTGTGATTACAGCAGGAACGATCCTGCTAATGATGCCTTTTTCTACTAGCACTGGTGAGTGGAACGACCCGATTGTGGCTCTATTCACCTCGACTTCCGCAGTTTGTGTCACCGGATTAGCAGTAGTTGATACTGGTACTGATTTTTCCTTTTGGGGACAGTTGTTTATTTTGCTGTTAGCGCAGATTGGTGGGTTAGGTTACATGACAACTACAACCTTTTTAATTCTGCTGATTAGGCGCAAATTTGATTTACGGCAAAAAATCGCTATTCAACAAGCTTTAGATCGTCCAGGAATGAGTGGTAGCGCTCAAATTATTCGCTCAATTATTGCGACAACGTTGATTTTTGAAATCACTGGAATATTTTTACTATTGCCAGCCTTTGTTCCAGATCACGGTTGGGATCAAGGAATGTGGTTAGCAATTTTTCATAGTGTTAATGCTTGGAATAATGCTGGATTTAGTTTATTTAAAGATAGCTTAATTGGTTATCAGTCTTCGCCTTTAGTTGTTTTCACAATTACTGCGTTGATTATCTTGGGTGGTATTGGTTACCAGGTGATTTTAGAAACCTATATTCTCATCCGCGAACGCTTGCAGAAAAAAACCGAACATATAGTCTTGTCCTTAGATTTTAAAGTTGCAACCAGTACAACAATTATATTGTTAATTTTGGGAACCATAGCATTTTTATTAGTAGAATTACGAAATTCTCAAACATTTGGAAATTTGAGTTTATTTGAAAAATTATTAGTTGCTTGGTTTCAATCTGTTACTCCCAGAACTGCTGGCTTTAATACTGTTGATATTGGTGAAATGACAACAGCCGGTCTATTTATTACAATTGCATTCATGTTTATTGGCGCCAGCCCGGGTGGTACTGGAGGTGGTATCAAAACTACAACTTTGAGAGTACTTACCAGTTGCACTAAAGCGATTCTTCAAGGTAAAGAAGAAGTTTTATTGTATGAACGAAAAATCGCTTTATCTCTGATTTTAAAAGCTGTTGGTGTCTTGATTGGTTCTGTAGGAACAGTGATTATTTCCACGATATTAATTACTTTAACAGATCCAGAATTAGACTTTATTCAAATATTATTTGAAGTAGTGTCAGCTTTTGCTACGGTGGGACTTTCTACTGGCATTACTGGCAGTGTTTCCATCGCAGCTAAGTTAATATTAATTGTCACAATGTACATAGGCAGAGTGGGTGTATTACTGCTGATGTCAGCCATTTTGGGAGATCCCCGCCCTAGCAGAGTCCACTATCCAGAAGAAAACTTACTTGTAGGATAGTTGTTGGTTGTTAGTTGTTGATGGTTAGGGGCGAAGCATTTGTATGGATATATTTAGTCTTGATGGAAAGATACTCATACAAATGCTTCGCTCGTACATGATTTAGTAGAAAAATTAATAAGTGACCAATGACTAATGACTAATGACTGATAACATATGAAATATCTGGTAAAAATAGACTTTTTTATTTCTTCGGTCTCACCGAAGTTTTGCCCTCAGTTAGGGAGAAACAACAAAGGTAACAACTGTGAATCTGTCATCTCTATCGTTTTTTCGCAGTCTGCGTAAAGACAATCATCAATTTGCAGTGATCGGTTTAGGTCGTTTTGGTCGAGCTGTCTGTTCAACACTGCACAAGTCAGGATATCAAGTACTGGGAACAGATATTGATGAAAAGCGAGTATACGAAGCATTGACCGAGCAAATAGTCGGTCATGCTTTGCAAATAGACTCAACAGAACCTGCTGCACTTAAGGAAGCAGGAATTTTTGAATTTGATACCGTCATTATCGCAATTGGAAATTATATTCAGGAAAGTATTATCACCACTTTGAACGTGAA
Organism: Fischerella sp.; assembly: GCA_026419705.1. Taxonomy (GTDB): domain Bacteria; phylum Cyanobacteriota; class Cyanobacteriia; order Cyanobacteriales; family Nostocaceae; genus PCC9605. The sequence goes on along the minus strand of JANZYY010000559.1, from coordinate 1,729 downwards.
AGAGGGAGGTGTACCTCATGTAGTAGCAAAAGCTTCTAGTGAAGTTCACCGCAAGCTCTTGCTGCGAGTAGGAGCAGACTATGTTGTATTTCCTGAATTTGAAGCAGGATGTTCGCTGGCGCGATCGCTCACTAAACCATCAATCTTAGAAAGATTTGACCTAGATCCAGATCACAGTATTGTAGAGTTAATTGTTCCTGATGAATTTCACGGCAAAACGATTGCCGAATTGCAACTTCGTAACCGCTATGGCTTGAATTTACTAGCGGTAAGCCATGATGGAAAATTTCAAATTAATCCCTATCCGAACCAACGTCTTGAACGCGGTTCAGCCATTGTAGTTATCGGTTGCAACAAGGATATTAATCGTTTGCCGGTTTAAATTTGTTTGTCTTTGGATGGAAAAACCAACAACTAACAATCAATTCTATCTACTACCCACTAACTACTAACTACTATCTACTATCTACTAACTCTACTGCAAAGATGCAGGTATTGGTTTCCAAGAAAAAGGTACCTCTTCAGGGTTAACTCGCTCCTGGGTAGAAGTATCAGGAGTGTTTGTTTCCCCCTGAGAGCCAGTTGCAGCTTGACTGATTTGAGGTTGCTTTGGTTGTTGCATCTGGGCAACTTGCTGCATCAATTGTTCAACTTTTTCAGCTTGTTGGATTTTACCTTGTTCGCGGTATTGGTTACGCGCACGTCTAAAAGCACTGCTAGCTTTTTGAAACTCGCCTTGATTATAAAAAGCCACTCCCAAGTTGTAATAAGCTTCAGCATTTTTGGGAATGCGACTAATGGCTGCTTGATAAGTGGCGATCGCTTCAGAAGTTTGACCTTGCAGAGCCTGAAGACTACCCATGTTATTGTAAGCCACAGCATTGTCAGGGTTTAACTTCAAAGCTTGGCGGTAGGCTGCGATCGCTTCTTCTAATTTTCCTTGTTCTTGCAGGGCGATCGCTAAATTAAAATAAGCGTTGGCATTGTTGCCATCTAAATTAATTGCTTGCTGATAAGCTGCGATCGCCTCATACAAACGTCCTTTTTCATACAAAGCCAAACCCAAATTATACTGAGCATCCGCTAAGGCTGGATTGATAATCAAAGCTTGGCGATAAGTAGTAATTGCGGCTTCAGCTTGTCCTTGTTTGTGCAAAGCCAAGCCCAAATTGTAATAAGACTCGCCCAAATTGGGATTGAGCCTAATCGCCTCTGTATACTCTTGCACTGCTGCGTCCAAGCGGTTTTGCTGCAACATCATACTGCCCAAGTAATTGCGTGCGGAGGCAATTTTGGGATCTATCTGCAAGGCTTGCCGAAATGCAAATTCTGCACCCTGTAAATCTTTGCGGTGATAGCGCATCACCCCCTGCTGAAAAAAGCTAGCTGCGTCTAAATTCTGAGAAACAACATTTTGTGCCAGCAGCTTGCTTCCTGGTAATTCAGTGATTGTTGGTGCCACTAACACCAAAACCGCTGAGGAGCAGAATAACACAGCCTTGCATATACCGTAAATACATTGAGAAATTTGATGTGTTTGAGACATTATTGGCGACCTGCACTGATTGCTAGATGCTCACAAAGTCAGGTTACCCAGTACACAATTAAAAATTAAGGTGTTACGATTTTATTTGCGTGAGATGCGCCATGGCGCGTCTCCAACAACTATCAACCACCAACCACCAACCACTAACTCCATTTTTCCCTCACCTCCTCCTACTTCCAACTG
>JANZYY010000558.1 GCA_026419705.1 Fischerella sp. | reverse complement strand
AGGTCGTGAATGAAATGGCAGCACAAGCAGGAGTAACATTATCAGTTTCTCCCCTATCAGTTCTCCTCTGGGCCGATCCCGATCGCATTATCCAGGTATTCACCAATTTGCTCAGCAATGCCATTAAATTTTCGCCGAAAGGTTCTACAGTTTGGTTGAGCGCCGAGTTGGGGAATGGGCAAGGGGCAAGGGGCATGGGGCATAGAAAAGATTCAAAGCCCAATTCCCAATGCCCAATTCCCTACATCCTATTTCAAGTTCGCGATCGAGGACGCGGTATCCCGGCTGACAAGCTGGAATCTATCTTTGAGCGTTTTGGACAAGTTGATGCCTCGGATTCCCGTCAAAAAGGGGGAACGGGTTTAGGTTTAGCCATTTGTCGCAGCATCTTACAGCATCATGGCGGGCAAATCTGGGCTGAAAGTACCTTGGGAGAAGGCAGTACTTTCTTTTTTACTTTGCCCATCCTCTCAGAAGAGGAGGGGGAGAAGGGGACAGAGGAAGAGAGGGAAAAATTCTCCCCATCACCCCATCTCGCCAACCCTACGGTCAGCTGCCCAGAGGGCGTCTACACCCCATCTGGCCATCCCCCTCTAGTACTAGAGTGCGATGACGATCCCTCTATTCGGATTGTAGTGCAAACTACACTAGAACGGCAGGGCTACCGAGTTCTGACGGCAGCATCGGGACAAGAGGCTGTGGAACAAGCAACGGCAAATCAGCCTGATGCAATTATTCTCAATTTGAGAATGCCCGGTATAGATGGTTGGGAAACCCTGGCAATTCTCAAGCAGCAGCCACATACCCAAAACATCCCAGTAATTATCCTCAGTGGTTTGTTACCTAATGCCAGCCAAAGTCTTCCGGAGGGTGTGAGCGACTGGATTGTCAAGCCTCCAGACTTCAAGCTATTATGCCGAGCTTTGGAAAAAGCTACTGCCAAACAAGATCAAATTATCAAGCTACTGATCGTAGAAGACGATCGAGATTTGGCAGAAGTAATAATTGCTACGTTCAATAGCCATGGTATTGTCACTTTCTATGCCCAAACTGGACGGGAAGCTATACAGGTAAGCCAGAATGTCATTCCCAATTTGGTGGTACTGGATTTAGGACTGCCAGAACGTGATGGTTTTGCCGTTGTGGATTGGCTGCGACAACATAACCGCTTGTGCCAAGTACCCTTAGTTGTGTACACTGCACGCGATCTAGATGAGAGCGATCGCCAACGATTAAGATTGGGGCAAACCCTATTTTTCACTAAAGGACGCATTTCCCTACAGGAATTTGAACAGCGGGTCATTAACTTACTTAACCGAATGATTCGCGGTCAGAATGAACAAGGTTAGAGTTGAAAACTCAAAACTAAATACTAATCTACAGATAGACCTGATATGACCACGAGACACATTCTCATCATTGATGATGAATATGACATTCGTGCGGTGGCTGAACTCTCGTTAAAAGCTGTAGGTGGTTGGCAAGTCTCGACTGCTGCTTCAGGTAGTGAGGGAGTGGCTAAGGCAGCCGCCGAACGGCCAGATGTTATTCTCTTGGATGTGATGATGCCTGATATGGATGGGTTCGCTACTTTTCAAGCGTTACAAGCGAATCCAGACACTAAGTCAATTCCCGTAATTTTACTGACTGCAAAGACGCAAGCTGCTGAACAGCAGCGATTTGCTGAACTGGGAGTGCGAGCAATTATTACCAAACCTTTCAAAGCCATGAAATTACCTGCTCAAATTGCAGCGGCTTTAGACTGGTAGAGTTGAAAAAATTTTTTTCAACTTTTTTTCATCTCCACAATTTCTGCATTTTTCAATTTTAAAGTGAAAAACAACTGAGACACCACCAACGCGATCGCACTTGACTCTGGGGTAGAGTAAAAACTCACCTCTACCCTAATCCCTCTTTTCTGAAAAAAGTGGAAATAGGGCTTTGCAAAACAACATAAGTTGCCGTCCAAGATATTCTGCCCGAGGAATAGTAATTATGTCTAACATGAATTATTTAGAAATATTCTACTTTCACCTCGAAAGAACTATCTATGTTTTAAAACTTCAAGATAAAAAGCTAGTAGAGTATTGGATAGAACAACTAGAAATTACCCTAGATACTCAATATGCAGAATCTCTTTTAACGGCAGCAATCTTTGAATTATCTGCTACAGATACTGATACTTTCCACTGGACTTTAGACAATTTCTCTGATTTGGAACCTTACAAGAAATTACTAGAATCAGTGACTAGATTCGCTATTAAAAAACTCATCAACAAAGGATTTCTAATGGGTCAGGATTTCAGCACTACTTCACAAGGAAAAATTTTGCTCAATGAATGTGCGAGAGCCGTTTTAATGGCAGATGCTTCTGAATCAGATAGTCTCCTGCTTGAAAAAGTCTTGCTAATTCCCCAACAACTTCATTCACTCGCAATATGATGTCGATTACTACCTTAACTTTTATCTCTGTTGTGAATGTTCTATTACGACCAATTCGTCAATGGCTTGAATCCCTAAAAATAGAAGATTACCAAATCGCACGATTGGTCTGCACAATCATTCCTGCCAGTTGTCCTTTTGAGCGAGAAATTAAATTCCGTAACCGTACTATTCTTTATATCCCACCTCTTTGTAAATTAAATCCTTTCTACGAACAATTAGTTGAACTGCGTTTCAAAGCTTTAACTTATTTGGCAGATGAGTGTGGTGAAGACTTAACACTTTATTGCTAATAAGTCAAGGCGGTTAAATAAGTGATTTTGATTCCTCATAGATTCCCCAACTTAATATATTGCACCACTGGCAACAACTCCCAGGCAAGCCTGCAATCCCTCGCTACCAGGTTGAACCTGGTAACGAGTCATGAGTAAAGTCGGCATAAATTTAATTTGTGAGTAATTTGTGAGGCTCGTCATTTGTCATTGGTAAAAGTTTTAGCGATTCTGACGACGAAATTCAGCAGGAGTTAGACGCATGGGTTTTTCTGGGTTCCAAATACCCAGTCCCATGAGTCTAGCCCACTGTTGGGCGCGTTCTAAGCGTTGGTCATATTTGTGGTTGGGCGATCGCCCTACAAACAACGCCTGACCTTCTTTGACTAACTGTTCATTCAACAAAACTTTATCTTTCCATACATAAGCCAGAATTCGCCCAAATTTATCTTTTCCTTGCACATCAAACTCTAGCATGACTGGTTGCTCCCCAATCAGTGCTTGCAAGCGTTCTTTTGACGCATTTCCCCAAGGATGCTGCTGTAAATCTGGTGCGTCAATCCCCAGCAAGCGCACCTGAGAAATCAAATTGGATTGATCGTTCATCCCAAAAACTTCTAGGGTTTGCCCACTCACTACCTGTGCTACTTTCACCTGTACCTGCGGGTTTGCTAGGGACTTTGTTTGGGTTTGACAACCAACCAACAGAAGTAATAAGCAGGATAATAGAATTGCGATTTTAGCCATTAGTCATTAGTCATTTGTTAGTAGTTAGTAGTTAGTTGTATTTTCTACTAACTACTAACCACTAACCACTAACCACTAACAACTTTACTCTTCATCTAATGGCAAACCCGCCCGCACTTTTCCCTTGCCAAAATAGCGTCCAAACTGAAGTTCATAGACTTCATCCTCGTCTTGTGTCTCCACTTCCAAGTCAGAACCTGGGTAACTCACGCACAATAGCGCATAGCCTTGCTGACGTAATTCTAGCGATAGTCCGATTGCTTCTGGTTGGTAAATTTCTCCTTTGAGAACCCTGACTGCACAGGTAGTGCA
>JANZYY010000557.1 GCA_026419705.1 Fischerella sp. | reverse complement strand
GTACAGCGAAGACATCGACGCCCTCAAAACTCAAATTATCTTTGCTCGGGAATGGTTGAAAGATGTTCGTATCACCCACGACCAAATTACCTATTTGGTCGAAGAAGCAATTCGCGCAGGAGTGCAGGGACATCGCGCCGAGTTATTTGCCGTGCGCATTGCCAAAGCATCGGCGGCGCTGGATGGACGCACGCAAGTCAACGCTGATGATTTGCGCCGAGCGGTGGAATTAGCGATCGTTCCGCGCGCAACTCAGGTACAGACACCACCACCCGAACAACAACCACCGCCACCTCCTCCACCCCAAGATCGAGAACAACCAGAGGACGAAAATCAAGAACAACAAGAGGAAGATAACCAAGAAAAACAAGAACCTCCAAGTATTCCTGAAGAATTTATCTTCGATCCTGAAGGAGTAATACTTGACAAAAGTGTGCTTTATTTTGCTCAGATGGCAAAACGGCACGGTAAATCTGGCAGTCGCAGTGTCATCTTTTCCGAAGACCGGGGACGCTATATTAAGCCGATGTTACCCAAAGGAAAAGCGCGACGCGTCGCCGTGGATGCCACGCTGAGAGCCGCAGCGCCGTATCAAAAAGCACGACGGGAACGACACCCAGGTAAGAAAGTAATTATAGAACAAGGCGATATCCGTTCCAAGCGCATGGCACGCAAAGCCGGGGCTTTGGTGATATTTGTAGTGGATGCTTCTGGTTCGATGGCTTTGAATCGGATGCAATCTGCAAAAGGTGCGGTAATGCAACTGTTAACAGAAGCATATCAAAACCGCGACCAAGTGGCGTTGATTCCCTTTCGAGGAGAGCAAGCAGAGGTGTTATTACCACCGACACGTTCAATTGCCATGGCACGGAAACGCTTGGAAAGATTGCCTTGTGGTGGCGGTTCACCCCTAGCGCATGGATTGACGCAAGCTGTACACGTTGGGTTGAATGCGCAAATGAGTGGAGATATCGGGCAAGTGGTGATTGTGGCGATCACTGATGGACGGGGTAACATTCCCTTGGCGCGTTCTTTAGGCGAACCGCAAGAACCAGGAGAGAAACCAGATATCAAAGCAGAATTGTTAGATATTGCTGCCAGAATCCGGGCTTTGGGAATGCAATTGTTGGTGATTGATACCGAAAGTAAATTTGTTTCAACTGGGTTTGCTAAAGAAATAGCAAAAACAGCTGGAGGGAAGTATTATCATTTGCCAAAAGCCACGGATCAAGCCATTGCGGCTATGGCGAAAGGAGCGATCGCGGATATAAGATCGCGATAGTCAAAACAACAAAACAATTTGTGAGTCTACTTACGTGCATACCAAATTTATGGTATGCTATCTCTAGAAGATTAAATTCGGTTAGATAGTTTGTTTTTATTTATACCTAATTATTACAGACTTCTCCGGATCTAAATCTCTACACTTTCAATCCTGGAGATGTTCTATGTCAATATATGTAGGTAATCTATCGTATGAGGTAGATCAAGAAGACATCAAACAGGTCTTTTCTGAGTATGGGACTGTTAAGAGTGTCCAATTACCTGTAGATAGAGAGACAGGTCGTGTACGAGGGTTCGCTTTTGTAGAAATGGAATCAGATGCAGAAGAAGCTGCTGCGATTGAAGCCCTGGATACTGCTGAGTGGATGGGTCGTAGCTTAAAAGTTAACAAGGCTAAACCCAAAACAGATAGAGGTTCATTTAGTGGTAGAAGGGGAAACAGTAGTGGTGGAGGTTACTCTCGACGCTACTAAAGTTTGAAAAAATTTTTAACTTTTAAGTCTCTTGGGCGGACGAAGAGTCTGCCCTTTTTTGTTATCAGCGATCGGTTGATTTAGTAGGAGAAAGAGAATGACCCAAATAGTAGTTGGCGAAAATGAAGGACTTGAGTCAGCTTTACGTAGATTTAAACGCCAAGTGTCTAAGGCGGGAATCATGCCAGACTTAAAGAAACATCGTCACTTTGAAACGCCTTTAGAAAAAAACAAGCGTAAAGCCAAAGCAATTGCTAACTCTAAGCGCTATAAGAGACGTTTCCGTCGTTAGCCGCAGCGCATGTATATTATTAACCCTATTTGTGATGACAGGCTTTGACCAAGAATGACTAATTGTTGGTTGTTGGTAGTTATTCTATACAACAACCAACCCCTAACAAAGAACTAATTACAAAAAAGCAAACTTATCTGTTGTCTCAACCAAAGCACTAAGAATACCTGGTTCGCTCATTGAATGTCCAGCATCAGGGACAACAATAAATTCAGCTTCTGGCCAGGCACGATGCAATTCCCAAGCTGATATCATTGGGCACACAACATCATAACGCCCCTGAATAATTACAGCTGGAATGTGGCGGATGCGGTGAACATTTAAAAGTAATTGGTCTTCAGGATTAAAAAATCCTTTGTTGATAAAGTAATGACATTCAATGCGTGCAAAAGCATCTGCAAATTGACTCTCACCAAACTTTTGCATCAGTTCTTGATCTGGAAACAATCTACTAGTGCTAGCTTCCCAAATTGACCAAGCACGGGCTGCTTCTAGCCTCACTTGCATATCTGGACTGGTCAAGCGTCGATAATATGCTGTGAGCAGATCGTCACGTTCAGCAGCAGGAATTGGTTTGAGATAATCTTCCCAAGCATCGGGAAAAATATAGCTAGCACCTTCTTGATAGAACCAACGTAACTCCTTTTGTCGCAGCATAAAAATGCCACGTAGAATCATTCCCCTACAACGTTCAGGATAAGTTTCACAGTAAGCTAATGATAAAGTACTTCCCCAACTACCACCAAAGACAACCCAGCTTTCAATGCCTAAATGCTCTCGCAGTTTTTCAATGTCATTAACTAAATCCCATGTGGTATTTTCTCGCAATTCAGCATGAGGCGTACTTTTTCCGCAACCACGTTGGTCAAACATGACCAAGCGCCATTTTTCGGGATTAAAATATTGTCGGTAATATGGCGGACATCCTCCACCCGGGCCACCGTGCAGCAGAACCATAGGCTTTCCCTGCGGATTACCTGACTGTTCAAAATGAATTGTGTGGATGTTTGATACTTGTAATTTTCCTTCTTGATAAGGCTCTATCGGTGGATAAAGTACTCGCATTTTCACAATTATTTGGTAGTAATTATGCAATGATATGACAGCAGGAGGATGTTAAGTTTTGAGCATTGCATAGTCAAAGAACGATCCTTGTGGGGCGAACTGAAGGACAGGCGGGATGCCTATTCTACAAGGAAGTAGCTCTTTTGACTGGAGTTGTTTTGAGTGAAGCCCAAGGTTTATTGTGGAAACTTCCGCTCCCGTACTTCTAGGCTATACTCCTGTACGGCTTTGGTAATCGTCTCGCGCAAATTTGTATAAACTTTTGCAAATGGTGGTTGTTTTTCCGACAGTCCGATGAGATCGGAAGTTACTAATATCTGTCCATCACAATGCGGACCCGCACCGATACCAATCGTAGGAATACTGAGTTTTTGAGTAATTTCAAATGCTAAATCCCTAGGTATGTGCTCTAAGACTATAGAAAATATACCCGCTTGTTCGAGAGCGATCGCTTCTTGTAAAATTCTCTCTCGCGCTGCTTCCGTTTTTCCCTGTTGCCGCAAACCGATTTGATGTATTGATTGCGGTGTCAAACCCACATGACCCATGACTGGAATTCCCGCTTGCACCAAACGGGCAATAGTTTCTACTATTGCTGGATATCCACCTTCTAACTTTACTGCCTGTGCTCCGGCTTCTTTTAAAGCCAGTCCTGCAGAG
>JANZYY010000556.1 GCA_026419705.1 Fischerella sp. | reverse complement strand
AGGCACTTGGGTGCCTCCTGGCCCATCAAAGAAAATCACGGGTTGACCGTTAATTTCTTGCGTTAGCGCCGGGAACTGGGCAAGTATCCATTTAAGATCAAGAGGCACCTTCATGGTCAGCAGACTCCTGGCTTTTAGACTAGTGCAATCAGGCTGTGATGCTGGAGGCTGCAAAGCTTATGTTCTTGGCTTTTGAGCTTCATTGTTGCCCCGTTGCGCCAATTATATCTTAACCTTTCAGTTCTTGACGCCGCCAGCAACTATACATCGTAAATTCGACACTCATCTGCCTCTGGGTTGTCCTGACAGTAGGTTTCCAGATAGGTTTTGGTTTTTATTGCCTGCCGACGGTGAGATTTTTCGGCTTGCAATTCTTCCACAATATCCCAGGCTACAGCACATGCGCTAGAATTACTACCGTTGATTTGGCAAGTTTCACGCGCTTGTGCGATCGCTTCGGTAATCGCTTGTTCAAGTTTTGAAATCAAATTTTGTTCGGTCAAAGTTTTCATTGGCAATTTGGAAATATACGGAACTCACACCTTCACTCTAGATAGGTGCTACATCAACATACAGTGGGATAAACCGTAATTTCTGTATGCTAATTACCAGATACGTACTTATATAGACCAGCGATCGCACCTAACCTAAGAGGCGATCGATCGAAAACACCTGCAATGGAACTAGAAGTTTTGCTGCAAAATCGCCGCACGATTCGCGCTATTGGTTTTGATGATGCTCCCTTTATTCGCCGTTCTAGCGATCCAGTGGGAGTAGCGGGGGTTGTCTGTGCAAATACTCGGTTTGAAGGGATGGTTTGGGGTGAAATACAGCCAGATGGTTGGGATGCTACGGATATTCTTTGTCAGTTACTAATCGGCGGCAAATTTCTACCACAGTTGCACGTGGTGCTAGTCGATGGTATCTCTTTGGGAGGTTTTAATGTCATTAATTTACCTTTGCTAGCACAGCGGTTAGAGCGTCCTTGTATTGCTGTAATGCGACGCCAACCGAATTTAAGTGCCATTGAGCATGCTATGCAAAGAGTGCCACAACCGCAACGAAGATTAGAAATTATCCGCCAAGCTGGTCCTATATACAAGTATCCGCCTTTTTACTTTCAGGTTTGCGGTGCCGATCCCAAGGTAAGCGCTCAAGTGCTGAAGCGCCTAACAGACTGCGGTCATGTCCCGGAGCCACTACGCCTTGCTCACCTGATTGCAGCTGCGGTTGTCAAGGGAGAGAGTGGGCGACAGGCTTGAGTCAAATAGTTCTAATTCACCTCAGGCGTAAGATAGCAAAAACGCCGAGCGATCGCTATAATTGGCTTTCTACTGGCGAGGGGAGTTTCAATGCTAAATCCACAATCTCCAATTCAAACTTTTAAATTCAACCAAAAAAGATACAAACTCCTGAGTTTACTGATAGGATTCCCATCTGCCTTCTGTCTTCTGCCTTCTGCCTTCTTTTTTATACCTGCTTTTGTTTCTCGTCCGGTTTTGGGTGCAGAACGGCTCACCCTCTCCTATGGTCTGGTCAAGCGTTCTATTCCCATAGCTTCTCTAGAAATTTACGCCAGAACAGGCAAAATTGATGATGAATTAGCTACATATTTTAAGTATGCCCCCAAGGGGCGACTCCCGCAAATTAGGGAGGTATTGCTGACTCCCATTCCCTTGAATGCCGTACAAGTTTCGCAGTTTCTCTACACCCCCATTGGTGAAAGATTGCTAGAAGATTTGGCAGAAGTGGTTCAGGGAGAAACTCGCTCTACAGGTTTGTATGGAATTCGCGCAGCCCTAATTTTAGCAGCAGCTGACCCTGGAGGCTTTACCCTACTGAATATATTACGCAAATTTCCCTCAAGGGATATTTCCATTAATTTAGTCCGCGCCCTGCAAATTGCCAACTCATTTCAGAATTTGGTGGATCGGACTCAGGAGGCGATCGCCCTCATTAACAAGCAAGCCCAACAAGAAGCTATCACCAATCCTGCGGATCTCATCTCCTTTAGCCGAATAAACTTGCTGCTACCGGGAACCTATCAATGGCAAAAGCAAACTATCACGCTCGAAGATCGCTCGCGCGAGCGTAGATTTCCTGCAGATATTTACTTACCACAAGTTTCTATTGCTAGACCTGTAGTCGTCATCTCCCACGGACTTGGTTCTGACAGGACTAGTTTTGCTTATCTGGCTGAACGTTTGGCTTCCTATGGTTTTGTCGTTGCTGTTCCCGAACATCCTGGTAGCAATACCGAACAGTTGCAAGCCTTATTATCGGGTAGATCGGCTGAAATCACAAATCCAAGGGAGTTCATCGAGCGACCTTTGGATATTAAGTATTTATTGGATGAACTTAGCCGCCAATCACAATCTCACCCAGGTTGGCAGGGGCGTTTGAATTTGGAACAAGTAGGCGTAGTCGGACAATCCTTTGGAGGGTACACAGCTTTAGCATTAGCAGGCGCACCGATTAATTTTCAGGAACTACAAAATAATTGCCCACCCGTACAAGACACATTTAATGTTTCGCTCCTGCTACAGTGTTTAACTGTAGAATTACCAGAATTTAATAAATATCATCTATCCGATCCGCGAATAAAAGCGGCGATCGCCATTAACCCAGTTATCAGTACTGTTTTGGGAAAAGATAGTCTCAGTCAAATTAAAATCCCAGTGATGATTGTCAGTAGCAGCGCCGACACAGCGGCTCCAGCTTTACCAGAACAGATTCTACCGTTTACCTGGTTAACAACGCCAAACAAATACTTAGTATTAGTTAACGGCGGTACGCACTTTTCCATGATTGCCCGCTCGCCCAATGATGTTTTGCCACTACCAGAACAAGTGATTGGTCCTTATCCTGCTTTAGCACAACGCTATATCAATGTTTTAGGTGTTGCCTTTTTCCAAACCTACATTGCTAATCAGCCGGGTTATCTCCCTTACCTGAGTGCAAATTACATTAGTATCATCAGTCAACCACCACTACCAATATCATTAGTGCGAGCGCTCGACTTTAACAATGATTGATACTACTCAAACACAGGGGGCCATAACTCAGAAATTGCAATTTCCCAGCCAGGAAACAACTCAGGGATAGTTAACTTGTCCTCACTTGCTAGCATTTCCATCTCACCATTTGGACGATACACACTCACAGTTAGCTCATCTGGGTTTATCAATATTCCAACTTGTGCTCCTAATTGCAAAAATAGCTTGATTTTTTCTTCAATTGGACGAATGCGGTCTGTTTTGGATTTAATTTCCACTACCAAATCTGGAACCAAATTGGCAAAGTCGCGTACAGTACGTTTTAATCTTTCCGCTGATACAAAAGAAACATTTGGTGCTCGTAGATCCGTATTGGACATGATAAATTCACCACTGTAGTCAAATCTTCTTCCAAGTCTGCGGGGTTTAACCCAGTTACCCAGCAGTCTAATAAACTCAGCCCCAATTTCACTTGATTCAATATCTGATGGCCCCACTACAACAATGTTTCCTTCTTGCAATTCCAGTTGGTAGTCGCGTTGTTCTTCTTGCAACTTTTCTTGCAGTTTTTCTAAGTCCCGAATTGTGAGAGTCATAGAAATCTTCACAGAGTCCGATCGCGATCTTATCTTCAATGGCTAAGCATGCAATTTTGTCAAAATAGGATATATCATCGCATAAGCATTAATATCCAACAAAAACTATCCAATAAGTAGTTCAACTTAATTAAATATAAAACGCTCAACATCATAATTGCCGCGATTGGCTCTAGCTTCAATGCCGTT
>JANZYY010000555.1 GCA_026419705.1 Fischerella sp. | reverse complement strand
GTTTTAATACCATTTCTCCAAAAGATGACTACAAATGCTCTTGGTTGGTAGTGAGTACTTAAGTACTCAATACGAACTATGTGTAGTTCTATTTTTGAGAATTGGTATAAGGTAAAAAATTTTTAACATTAATTTAATTTAAAAAACTCACGATCATGGTGAAAACTATTCTCGCTTATTCAGTCATACTAATTTATTTAGTCATGACCTACTATTTTTTTAGTGCATGGCTAGATTTTTTTTTACAGGATAAAGAAATGAATTCCGCCCAGCGCTCTTTTTCTGGTGTCATTTTAGTTCTAGCTAGTATTCTATGGCCGATAGTAGTTCCCTTTGCTTATTTAGAACTATTAAAGTTTCATAAAAAACACAAAAAAATTATTGATATATTAACCGATAAATCAAATTCTAGCATTCATTGGTAATTATACAAAATTTGTTAATTAACTAAAAGTTACTGTTGAATTAAGCGATCGGCAATAAAAGAGAATCATCTGTATCAAACATTGCGAGTATTTCAAGTGGACACGATGTTAATTTCGAATTGTCTATTTAGTCTTTTGAGGAGTGGGTAAATTGAGGCTGGGTAAAGGCTTACTTTTACTATTATCAGTCGATTGTTTCCACTCTGCTAATTCTCGATTGACTGCATTTTCAAAATCTGTAGATACTAACAGCACATTTGTATTTCCATCTGATTTAATACCGGGATCGGTTTGAGCATATAAGAAACGGCGGTTAAAGTCGGGCTTACCCAAAATTAATTGATGTATTTTCTGATTCTTGAGTTTGATATCGATAGTTGCTTGGGGTTGAACTAAACCAAATTCTGGAAGTTGGTTAGCAGAGATCGATAAAGTGCGATCGCTCTTGCCCTTGACCAACAAATCCATTAAATAAGAAACTATGGCGTCACTGGCTGGTGCTTGTTGAGGAGACTTCATCAACCATTTTGGTTGTTCAGAATTTTGATTGCGTTCGAGAATAATGGTGGCTTTTTTAGTCTTAATTACCAAAGACACGACATCATCGGCTGCAAACGAGAAAATTTGCTGCTTTTTCTCCTGGACTTCCTCTTGCTGATTCTTCCAGCGAAATTCATAGAAATAAATAAAACCGCCCAAACCTAATGCTAGTAGTATCAAAATTAAAGTTGTTCGCTGTAATTTCATTTCTACTTATGTAATTTTTATGTAGAGACGCTTTCAGATTTTTGGAAAGATGGTTTTCTTCTGAAAAACTTCCAGACTCTTGCGATCGCAAATGTGAGAACACCAATAACGATGATTTCTGCTACCACTGGGGTTGCGATCGCTAGCACAAACAGTGCGATTGCAATTGTAAGTTCAACAGTTGCTCGGAGCATCAGCCTTTCGGTTTTTCAGAGGATTATTTTCTAAAAAATGAACGAACCGAGAATTATTACAAACAACAAACAACAAACAACAAATTACCTTCGCAACCACCACAGAATGACTGCGGCTGCAAATCCAATTAGGGGCAAAATCAACAAAGAAGACAAAGCTAAAACATTGGCTTGTGCGCTTGTAAGATGAATGCGACGGTTCTTCGGTTCCTTCGGGCGAATAGAAAGAGGTTGGCGATCCTGTTGACTTAACCAATTGACGGAATTGAGGAACACATCTCCATTTAACTGTTGTGCAAAGGAGCCATCTGTAGCAAAGTCAGAATCTCCGATCGCCACCATTCGTGATTCGGTAGCGGTTGAGTTAGCAGAAGGGGTGGGAGCTGGTAGTTTCCGCTTTAGGGCTACACCCAAGGTCAAAGGACCTTTGAGATCCTTTCCTTCGTTGAACTGCAAGTTTTCATTTTGCAAGTCGCTTTCAGCCCAACTATTGGGATAGGGTTTGGTCATTAGTAGTTTAGTTGCTTCCACACGGGGTACTGGGGTAGTTTCAATCGGTCGCGCTAGCCGATAAAAAGAAATGCCATTACCAAAATCTTTAGTGATTGGATGCTGTCCGTACTCTGTAACAATGGGAACAGCCGGACCAAACGCGACGCTACCAGAGACATCGACAGCTAAGCGATTATCCAGCTTTACACCCCATTGCGTCAGCAAACTGTCAATTTTAGGGTCTGTACCCGGGTCAAGCATCAGTAGTAAGTTACCACCTTGATTGAGATAGTCTCGCAAAGCTTTTACCTCGTTGTCTAAAAGCGATCGCTTTGGCCCGGCTATCACTAAGACATTAGCGTCACTAGGAACACTAGACTTTTCCACGAGATTGAGTGGGGCGGTGGTGTAATTTTTGTTGCTTAATGCCTGAACTGCTTGCGAAATCGCACCTTCACCGCTGGAAAGTTGGCGTTCGCCGTGACCTTGGAGGAAGTAAACTTTAGCTGTGCTGGTACTGGAGATTTGTTGCAAACCGTTAGTTAATTTTATTTCGGAAAGGCGATCGTTAACATTTACTACCTGTAATAATTGGCGTTTCTTCTCGGATTCTAAATACACTTCCCCATAATCTTTGACTCCAAACTTCTCTGCCAATCCTGGCCTGGCTTGGGGATCTACGTACTCAAACTGAAACTTCGAGTTTTGCTTGTGATAATTTTCCAGCAATTCCCGATCTTGGGGATTTTGCGCCACATCAAATATCCATACTTTTACTGGTTGTTTTAAGTTCCGCACCACTTCCTTGGACTCAGGAGCGAGGGTAAATAACTGAGTTTCTGTTAAATCTACCCGCACTTCGTAGCGACTGGCTAAGAAGTTAATTAACCCTAAAATTGCTAACACTGCTAAAGTTGCAACTAAGGCATTAGTACCAGCTTGGGTAGAACGACGTCCCCACCAGTTATTTTCCTGGTTTTGGAATACCAGCCACAAGCCAATGATGGCTGTTCCAGAAATTATCAACGCTAGGGGAATTATTCCCCACTCATTTCCAACCAAACCAGTTGCTAAGCCAGCAGTAATTAAGAATAGGCCTAGCCAAATTAGATATTTCCAAAGTTTTTTTGTCGCGATAATTTTCATGATTAGTTAGTTGTTAAGTTGTTAGTTGTTAAGTTGTTAGTTGTTAGTTGTTAGTTGTTAGTTGTTAGGTGTTTGTTAATTAAGCAATAACAAACCACGAACACCCAAGCAATTGCAACCAACCCTGCGATTTTGTCAGTCGTACCCTTCCTTGTTTTAAGCCGCGCTGCGCGCGTCTACATGGGGGGCTGCAAGATCCCCACACAGTGGGGTTGGGGGGAGATCCCCTTTCTGCGCACTGACTCACCACTAACAAACAACAACCAACCAATAACTACTGTCTTTGAAAGCGGAGTGCATCAATTGATTGTGCGGTGAGAAAGATACCTAACACAATGTAACTGCCAAATAATACCAAGCTGCTGCTATCAAAAATGCCTTGGATGAGATTGTTGTAATGTTTTAGCAGCGATATATAACCCAAGGCTTGTCCGAGCGGACCACTGATATTTTTAGCAATTAAATCCACAAACAGCAGTAATAAAATGGTGGCAAAGGTGAGGACGGCTGCCAAAATAGTGCTGTCTGTTAACGAAGAAATAAACATTCCCAAAGATAAAATTGCTGCTGCTAACAAGATTAATGCTAAATGTCCCAGCAAAGGGATTGTTAGCGGCATTGCTGGATTTGAGGCACTCAAAGCGATCGCTTCCAACGCCAGCATTGGTACTGTCATAGTGGTAAAAAAAGTCACAACTGCTAATAATTTACCGACAACTAAGGTGGCTATTTTATTCTGATTGCCGGATCGTAGTGGTGGGTCAGTTCCCATGGGATTAAAATAACGCAACGAGATTGCCTTGATGTGATATGCCC
>JANZYY010000554.1 GCA_026419705.1 Fischerella sp. | reverse complement strand
CTGCATAATTTCCACCACAGCCCGACCAGATTTGCTATCTAACGCTGCAGTTGGTTCATCGGCCAGTACCAATTGAGGTTGGCTAACCAGAGCACGAGCAATGGCTACACGCTGTTTTTGACCGCCAGAGAGATTTTCAGGATAATAATCCATGCGATCGCCCATGCCTACAGCCTGTAATATAGAAGCAGACTGAGCCACACGCTTTTCTAAGGGGATATGTTTGTGCAGGCGTAAGGACATACCGACATTTTGCCGAGCTGTCAGCGAATTCAGCAGGTTGTGGGTTTGAAAAATAAAACCAATGTGCCTGCGAACTTGCACCAATTGCTTTTTGCTGGCGCCGTAGAGTTCTTGACCCAATATTTTCACACTACCCGACTGTAGCGATCGCAAAGCACCAATAATAGTAAGTAATGTCGTTTTACCACTTCCCGAAGGTCCTGTGAGAATTACGATCTCGCCAGGATAGATATCCAAATTTACATCCACCAACACTGGCTTACGCAACTCACCCTTACCAAAGGCGTGATTGAGATTGCGAACAGCAACTACAGGTTCCCATTTGTCATTTGTCATTTGTTGTTTGTTGTTTGTTATTTGTTATTTGTTGTTTGTTGTTTGTTGTTTGTTCCAACCACCAACCACCAACTAAAATACATCCGCCGGATCGGCAGAATGAAGTTTTCGCATCGCCACAGCAGCAGAGATTAAACACATAACCACAGTCATAATAAATACCTGCGATGCCACATCAAATCGCATGGCTAGCGGAATCCTTGTCAGATTTCCCAAGAGTGCATACATCCCGATTGAACTTGCAGCCCCAGGAATAAATCCCAACACGGCAAGAATAATTGCTTCTTGGAAAACAACAGCCAACAGGCTGATATCAGAATAGCCCATCGCTTTCAGGGTGGCATACTCCGGCAAGTGATCGTTCACATCCGAGTACAACACTTGATAAACAATCACAACCCCGACAATAAAGCCCATTGTGGCACCAAAATTAAATATAGTACCAGCAGGATGTTCAGAAGACCAAAATGCTAACTCATGTTCTTTAAAGCCGTTGCGAGTCAATACCCTGACATCATTGGGTAATCTTGCTTGAATATTCCTAATCACAGTTTGAGGATCTGCACCTGGTTTGAGGCTGAGAATTCCTGCGTGAATATTATCGAAACTGTCTGCACCAAAAATCCGCAGATAATTCCAATCACTGGTGACAACATGCCCTTTGACAAACATGCTGCTACCCAAAGTAAAAATACCGCCAACCCTAATTCTGCGTCCCGATATCTCTGTAAAAATGGTTTTGCCTTGGTGAAAGGATTCAACCACGGGTCCCGTAGCTGGTTGAGATTGACTGTCAAACAGAACTACGTTAGGTAGTTTGATTTGCTCAAGCTGTTGATTTGCTGTGGGTAAATCCAAGACAGGCTGGGCTGGGTCAAAAGCGATGACAGCAATCTCAGTGACTTCCTTCCTCCAAGGATTGACCCACCGTGCCAAAGAATAGTAAAAAGGACTAGCAGATGCTACTCCTTCTACCGCCGCAGCTTGGTACAAATGACGTCGAGAAAAAGTCTGACCCTCCAGCAGAGTCTTAGTACGGTTGCTGATTAAGACTATGTCTCCTTGAATATGATTATGGACAAGGGTTGCACCGTCAAACAGCATGGCTCTGAAACCCAACTGCATGAAAATCAAAATGTCAGCAAAAGCGATTCCAGAAAGAGCTACCAAAAGGCGAATTTTTTGATGGCTAAGTTGCGCCCAGCCCAAAGGAGGTTCCTGAGATAGATTGCTCAGTAAGGTTTTAAATGCAGGTAGCTTCATTTTCAAATGCTCTATTGTGTTTTGGTCGAATTCAGGTCAAAGTTGATACGGACTTGTAGGTAAGTTAATCCTGCGACTTTGATACTGTCTTTGGGATCGATGCGGACTTTGACTTCTACAACACGGGCATCTTTGTCAGCAGCTGGATCGGATCCCAGGACATCTTGCTTCTTAATTTGCAAGCCTATATGCTCGACTGTACCATGTATCTCACCTGCAAACCCACCATGCTCACTTACAATTGTTGCCCTTTGACCGACTTGCAGCTTGCCCACATCGGTTTCATAAACTTCGGCAATGGCATACATTTGGTTAGTTCGTCCTAGTTCTACGATTCCTTCACTTGTGTTAACCTGTTCGCCAACACGGGTATTAATCTTCAAAACTTGCCCGGCGATGGGAGAGCGTACGTAAAAGTCTTCTAACTCAGCCTCGATTCTCTTGATTTGAGCGATCGCTCGTTCTACTTCAGCTTGCACTACTTGCACGTCCACAGGTCGTACTTCCTTAAGTTTTTGCAACATTGCCTTTTCGGTTTGGATCTGTTTTTGCAAGGTGGATGTGGTGTTTGCTAGTTGCGCTTTGGCTTCATTTAGTCGAGAGCGAGCGGTTTCAAAAGCCTCTCGCCTGTCGTCTAAGGCTGAAATACTTTCCGCTCCTTCTTGTTGCAAAATTTGATAGCGTTGATAGTTGATTTGTGCATTCCGCAACTCAGCTTCGGCACGGTTTACTGTTGCTTGTCTCTGGGCAGTTTCCGTGCGTAGCTGGGCTTCTAGTCGGGCAATATTGGCTTGTTGAGCGGCAATTTCTGCCGCTTTTGCTTCCCCGGCTTTGATTTGGGCTAGTTTCGCCTGCTGCACAGCTAAATTTTGTTTGGCTTCGGCTAGTTCAGCTTGCTTTTTATCAATGCCTTGCAAAACAGCAATCATTTGTCCGGCTTGAATGCGATCGCCTTCTTCCACCAATAATTTATTCACCCGACTGTCTTGGGCATTAGCAACTGATAATTTAATGACTTTTCCTTGTGGCTCTAGACGTCCTAAGGCTGTGACTTTAGTTGCTGGAGCCACGCTCACAGCTGGAACTGGTGTGGTCGGACTTTGTTTTTGAGTTTGATAAATTACATAAACTGCACCCAAGCCGAGAAAACCAATCGCAGCTATGCTCCCAATCCAAGGACCAAGCGATTTCAAAACCCTTGGTTTTCGAGTCTCGATCAACTCTGGGGATGGTGCTTTTGTTAACTTTTTATCTTTAGTTCCAACCATCGTTAATCTAGGGAGTTATAGTGAATAAAAATGATTATTTCTAACAATACTCAGCACAAAGTTTGTGAATTCATACTAAGAATATATTTGCTTGAGTCAATACTTTCTAGCATCCCCAAGTCGGGTTAAACTGTGAGGCGATTGAGAACATAAAGGCAAAATTAATATCAAAACTTGAATTGCATTAACTATTGACAAATTTACCGATCCTGCGTTTACAGTTTTAGAGAAATAAAATGAGGAACTTGTGAGGGAACTTAAATCACTGATACTCCTAATTAAATTTCCGTATTTTTCGCTAAGCCATTGTCTTCAATATCAAAGCCTATAAACTGAGAAACTTTGTAACCAAATAAATTTGAAAACTTTGGACTATTGAATGGAGAAGTATTAGTTTTGACCTATATCCAGGCAAAGGAGTTAGGTAGGAAATGTTATGAATGCGGATGATTTATTACAACGCTATGCTGCTGGTGAACGTGATTTCAGTAGAGTCGACTTATGTGGAATTAACCTAGCTCAGGCAAAATTAAGTGGAGTTAATTTAATTCGGGCAAATTTGTTACAAGCCGTGCTCAGCGGAGCCAATCTCAGTGGCGCATTCTTGGTGGTGGCAAATCTATGCGAAGCAAATCTGAAAAGAGCTACTCTGATAGTTGCTAACCTGAGTGGAGCAGATTTGAGCAAAGCTAATTTGAGTGAATCTAATC
>JANZYY010000553.1 GCA_026419705.1 Fischerella sp. | reverse complement strand
TAAGTCGAGGATGCGGCGCACTAAGCGGTATTCGTTCGTACCAGCACGGCGCAAAGTCTCCTCATCCAAATGAGGACGCCAAAGCTTGGTTGCTAGTTCCTGCTCTGTTTCTGGGCGCAATCTCACTGGAAATTGCGCCTTTAACTTTAAAGTTTGAATCAATAAAGGCCAAAATAAAATTATTTCTTCCTGAAAAAAACCTAGAGGAGTTTTACAGCGTACTGGATATTTTCCTTGAGTTGCAGTCATAATTTTATCTGCCAATTCTCGCCGATTATCGTCATTGGCAGCCAAAACTAAAACTGCTGGTTCTATTCGATCAAGATATGAGCGTTTTGAAATGCGATCGCTATTTTTTTGTCCGGTTTTTTTAGTATAAAATGATTCATAACTGTTGTTTTCACCTTGCGTCCAACGAACGAACTGTTTTACTAAGTAAGTGGTTTTGCCGCTGCGACTAGGACCAACAATCCAAACAGAATGAGAAAGCACAACCGTCTCCTTGATAATTTGTTAAGATACCTCGTACGTTAAGTTAAGGTTAAAAGACACCAAAACAGGGTGAACGATCGCCGACGATGAATAACTCGGGTTTAGGTCAAAAAATTTACTCTCTTTTGCTGGTAGCATACCGAAGGTACTTGCAGACTCCAGAGCGTTCTTTGGATAAAGCTTATAATGCTGCTCTCAAAATTCGGCAAATAGAAAATGAGTATTTTAATGGTAACAAAATAGACTTTGACTCAATGATACACGGCAACAGCGCGATGGATTATTTTGAGTCAGAACTAAAAAAACAATTAAGAATTATCAGAATGAGGCTGACAGAATTTAAAGCTAGTCGATTTTTATTAAACGAATTTAATCAAAAAACAGCAAGGAAACTAGGTATAGAAAACCTCAACCATGCTGTGGTTTTAGAAAAACTCAGGTTGATTGATGAAGTCGTAGAAAAGTATACCATACCTGAGGAAGAAATACCTCCTACAAATGCCGTCGATCAAACTCCTGATGTCACAGTTGAATCGCTAGTAGTCCCGCCAAAACAGCAAAATTTCAGAACGAATAACTTAGACAATAAACTCAAGAATCAGCCACGAGGTAAAACCAATACAACAGGAGTGTTACCTCGTTCAATTTTTAATACCATCCATCGTTTACAAGCTGAGTTAGATCCTAAATCAGAACAAGAGGTTGTTCAAAATTTCCGCAAGTCTCAACAAAGAACCATTATTTCAATCCGGTTTTTATTGTTACTAATTATTGTCCCAATCCTCACTCACCAGCTATCAAAAGCCTTTTTTGTTGGACCGATTATCGATCATCTTAGAAACCCGGAACAAACTGCAATATTCCTCAACGAAGAAATGGAAGAGGAAGCAATGTTAGAATTGCAAAGATTTGAAGAGAAAATTAAATTTCACAACCTGCTTAATCATGTCACAACTTCAGAACAAAATATAGAAGAACAGATGAGAAAAAAAGCAGAAGAGATTGCTGAAGAATATCGCAACGAAAGCGCCAATGCTATCAAGAATTTGGCTGCGGATATATTATCAGTAATCGCCTTCATATGGCTTTTACTAACGAGCAAAAAAGAAATCGCCGTACTCAAAGAATTCTTTGACTACATTGTCTATGGTCTCAGTGA
Organism: Fischerella sp.; assembly: GCA_026419705.1. Lineage (GTDB taxonomy): Bacteria > Cyanobacteriota > Cyanobacteriia > Cyanobacteriales > Nostocaceae > PCC9605. The sequence goes on along the minus strand of JANZYY010000553.1, from coordinate 2,173 downwards.
TAGTGCCAAAGCATTTATTATTATTTTATTTACTGATATCTTTGTAGGATTTCACTCTCCTCATGGCTGGGAAGTAATTTTAGAAGGGATATCACACCATTGGGGATTACCAGCAAATCACAATTTTATCTTCTTGTTTATTGCTACTTTTCCAGTGATTTTAGATACAATCTTTAAATACTGGATTTTCCGCTATTTGAATCGTATTTCGCCTTCTGCTGTTGCTACGTACCGCAATATGAATGAGTAAATCGCCTATGAACTACCGCCCCTTCCGAAAGGGCCTATGATCTTTTTTCTGTCCTGTGAGTCCCCCAACCGGAAATTGACCAGATGTGTACGTTCCCAGGCGTTCGGAAGGGGTAATTTCACACCTGGTACTTTCCGAGAATGATATCTCCCTAGATTTTTGATCATCAATAAAGTTTTTATGAATCCAAGGCAAATAAAGTGATAGAATACCTAAATTTACCAGATTGGTATTGTAAAAAAAATATTGCGGCTAGGAACTACAAAAATTATTCATCGTCGTAAGGTAATGCAGCCATTCATCTAGGAAATAGGCTGTGAATATGCACGAACTTGCCTTTATGTAAAATCCCAGTTATTTTTATCGGATTTTAAATTGTACTGAAAATGTTTTACAGAGATTCGGAAATACTGTACTTTAGTCACTAAGTGATATCCACTCACAAAACCTCACCCTAGTCTAAATTGATCGGTCAATCAGGGGGATTGAAAGTGATCAAGATTATATTTGATGCTGACATCATACTAGAAGCATTGATGAATCGCAATGATTTTGGAGAAGAAGTTAGCAAATTGTTGGACAGAACACATCCTTTGATTCAGATGCACATAACAGATATCGGATGGCAAAAGATATACGCCTATGCCAGTCGTTTAAGAAATAATAAAATTGCTGAAGTAGTAGTAGATTGGTTACAAGAAAAAATAAAGATCTGCCCTGTCGATCAGACTATTCTTCAGCAAGCACGCTCTTTACCCCTTAAGGATTTTGAATCTGCTGTAGAACTTATCTGCGCCAGTTATGAAGAACTAGATGCAATTGTTACCCATAACCTGGATGATTTTGCTGAGGCTCCCGGGAAATATAGAGTGTGGTCAGTAGCAGAATTATGGGTACGTGCAAATCTAGAAAGTCAGCTACAAGCCGTCAGATACAGTTAATTCCCAATACACTTAGGTATACTATCTGACATAAGTTCCAAAGCCCAGAAATCCAGCTTTTTGAGCCTTGACTGCAATTCAGGATACGCTTTTGACTTCAGCACAGCGTTAGTTGACACTTAGGTTAAGAGTATAGTTGACAATACCATTACCACTGGTTTGTTGAGATGAACTAACACCAGGACCGCTTAATTCTATGCTGACCCCAGATGAAGGAGGAGCGTAACGACCCGATATTTCAACGATGTGCTCTCCAACTGATAGTAATGGCGATAAATCTACTTCCCCTTGGCGATCGCTTAGTCTTTTCACAACTTTACCATCGACAGTGATTTCACCACTTAATTGATTGCCAGAAGTGTGAATTCTTAAAATGTGAGGCTGACGAAGATTAGCCGCACTCAAACTGAGCGAACTTTGTTGGTACCCAGAAGAAGAATTACTTGTACTAGACTGCTGACTTGTAAAGATCTTAGAGTATTTCATGTCACTATCACTATTAGTGTTTACAACAGTATCACCATTGCTGTCTGAGTTAATCAAAGTTCTTTGGCTGGAGCTTCCGAAATTGTAAACAAGCGCGATCGCTATCACAATAAAAGCAAAACAGCCAGTGACAAATGTTACAGTCTTCATGACGACAAAAACAGATTTAGATAGCACTGAGCTGGCGATTAGTGCTAAGATGGCGAGATGGTTTCTCAAGGATGGACATCTAACGCTCATCACAAACAATCTGACAACTCAAATGGCTGGCTTTTTGCTAAAGCAGCGAAACCGAAGTACCCACCTAGCAAGGAACTTCGGAATATAGAAAATTTTCAGATGTGGGGTGTGGGAATGTTTTACCTAGGATAATTGCTAGGAAGTGGTACATGAATCTGTGGGTTTACCTTAATACCAATATTTCGAGTCCTCACAGGAACATTACTGTTAGGATCTCCATCCACAAATTGGTTGCTGTTGCGGCGTTGTTCACAGC
>JANZYY010000055.1 GCA_026419705.1 Fischerella sp. | reverse complement strand
GTGTTGAGAGTGCTGCCACCATTCTTAACAAATTTTTACCAATTTGGTCAGGTGGTTCTGTTTGCCATTTACATATTAACTTTTGTAAAAGTAATCGATAACACAAATAAAATGTAGTTAAAATTACTTTCAATCTTTTCACGAGATTAGTAGTAGCCTGCATTTGCGTTTGCTTTAGTGATTGCTACATTTTCCGGTCGGGCTGTTTCAGAAAAAAAAGCCTCTCGTGATGAGAGGCCAAGACTATCTTAGCGGAGACAACTTTTCACAACTTCAATCAACCTACAACACAACAACCGCCGCGATCGCTCCTGCTGCTGCTGAAAAGATCCCAGAGACGATTGCTGTAGCAAATAACCACCAGGCTGCTGATGCTGCAGCTTTGCGGGTTTCTTCAGCTTGACGTTGGGCTTGCTGCTTCACTTGTTCCAAGCGTCGCTGTGCTTCTTGTTGGATGCGTTCGGCGCGGTGTAAAACGCTGTTACGCGCTCGTTCAATTTGGTCAACGATGCGGTTAGCATCTTCTGGGGAGATATCCTCGCGAGAACTTAAGATCGCAACAAGGGTATCGCGGTTGAAAGCAGATAAGCGATCGCGTAATGCTTCAAATCCAGCTTGTGGATCTTCAAACAATTTGCGTACATCCCGCTTAATACCATCATAGTTCAGTTCCGGACGCTCTAAGGAATTAAGGTAATTACGAATGCGGGCAAAAATTGCCTCAACTGCATCTTGAATGCGTTGCTGGATACTCCGGATTTGTTCCACAAAATTGTCGCGTACTGATATGATCGTATCAGCAATTCGTTCTGCTTCTCGATCGCTGAGGTCTTCCCGCAGTTTTAGCAAAGCGATCACCGTCTCGCGATCGAACTGGGAAAGGCGATCGCCCAGACTTTCCATCCCTACGCGCGGATCGTGTAACAAGAGGGACAAATCGCGCTTGATTCCTTCCGGATTGAGTTCATCCTTGCCAGTCCGCCGCAGATACTCTTCCAAATAAGTCTGGAAATTTTTTACTCTCTGCTGTGTCCGGCTGGCGAGGCGACGGGGTGCGCGCACGATGTCACGAATCGAGTTTTGGACAGAATCGATTACCTGATTGATTTGTTCTTCACTGAGGTCCTGGCGTTGGCTCAGTAATTTTACCAGGGTTTCTCGATCTACTTGCGACAACCGCCGCCGCAGTGCTACAACTCCCTCTTTCGGGTTTTGGAACAGTCGATTTAAATCTCGCTGAATACCTTCGGGATTTAGTTCTTCTTTACCTGTATGGCGCAGATAATCTGCAATTGTGGTTGTGACGAAATCGTACTGTTCCTTGGCTTGATCTAGTACTGCTTGCGGTGCATAGCGAATACTATACCACGATTCCTCAACAGTATTGATAATTTGATTTACTTGCTCTTCATCTAAATCTTGACGCTGACTGAGCAATTTTACTAAAGTATCGCGGTCAAAGCGAGATAAACGCGCCCGGATCGCTGCCATTCCTGCTTGCGGATCTTGCAAAAGTCTCCTTAACTCGCCTCTAATCGCGTTGGGATTTAGTTCCTCTTTGCCAGTGTTGCGCAAATATGACTCTAAATTCAGCCATAGCGATTCCGCTTGATATTTTGCTTGTTCTGCCAGTCCTTTAGATTCTACCAAGATGCGATCGCGCTGTTTTTCCAATTCGTCTAGAATCGTGTCTGCTTCCTCTGGCTGAATATCATTGCGTGAAAGCAGTATCTCCCGCATCCCTTGACGATCAAACGTCGACAAGCGTCGAGACAGAGTTTCATAATCTGCATCGGAATCTTCCAATAAAGGTTTGAAATTCCCCTCTATACCTGCTGGGGTCAGTTCTGATTTTGGAGTCACAAGCAGATAACTCTCGACTCGGCGTCGTAGGTCTTGTGCTATCTCTTTTTCTTCCTCAGCAGTGACTGTCATCAAAACTTCTTGGCGAACAGTTTCTAAATTATCGGCAACGCGCTGAATTTCCGCTTGCGTCAAAACACCCCGCTGTTGCAAAATATTAACAAAATCGCTCCGAGACAGTCGCTCTAACTCCCGCCGTACTATTCCCGGATCGGCTGCGGGGTCGTAGATCACCTCGCGAAATTCCTCAGCAATTTTTTCCGAACTCAGTTGCCAAGCATAGGTGTTGAGCAGGTAGTTTTCCACATCCGCACGGATAGGGCTGTAAGGTTGCTTGGAGGTGGGTAGTCCAAATTTATCTGCTTGTTCGCCGATTCTATCTTTAGCTTTAGTCAGGATGCCCAAGATTTTTTCTACATCTAAATCTGACAAATCGGTTCGCCCTAACACAATACCAGTCAGAGTAGTTATTCCTTGTTGTAGTCTCTGCTGAATCGATCCAGGAGCAGTTTCTTGAGTTGCTTTTCGCTCGGCTTCTCTGGTAGAATGGATTTCTGCGATCAGCCGATCTAGCTTGCGATTTAGTTCGTCTGTGTTCGTCTGTCCTGGCTGAAGCGATTTAATATAATCCACCAGCTCACCCATCCGATCTTGGGGAGGGGTTTGACCGATTGTCTGTTGCCAAACACTATATAAAGTATCCGCAATGCGGTTCACATCTCGCTTGGAGAGGTCAGTACGACTGCTGACTAAATCGACAAACTTCTGGCGATCGATGTTACGAATGTCGCCGCTAGTAGCGATATCTCGAAGTTGCGGATCGCTCAACAATTTTTCAAAATCACTGCGAATCCCGGAAATATCTAGCTCTGGAGGACGCAGCATTTCTAGGTAGTCCTCAACTTGTTCCCGGATGCTAACAGGGTCGATCGCAGCAGCCAATTCTCGACGTACTGCTGCAGCTGCGGCTTCAGCCGTTGATACTACTTGCTGATTCACAGCTTTTGCACCTAACGCAGCAGTGGCTGTTCCCATCAGCGCCTGAAAGCCAGAGGTGGCGGTGTTAACGACATTACCAATTAAGGAACCGACTGTGGTGGAACTTACCCACACTAGCAACAAGAAGTATGCACCCCAAATCACCGCACCGACAATTGCTCCCAGTCCTGGGCTAAAAATCACCAAACTGAGTTTTACCGCCAAAAAACTAGCGATCGCCAAGGCGATGGTAACAGTGACTAAAGTCCAAACTCCCACCGCTGTACCGATTTTGCGAATTGTCCCTCCCAAACTTCCCGCTTCTCCCCCTGAATCTGAATTAGATGCGCGTCCTAAATAAGAAATTCCTGCAGCCACAGAAAGATTGGTTAATACCAATTGAAATGCAAAAGCCAGGATCACACCAGAGATTAAAGCAGTAAAAAAGCGTGGACCTGAGATAGCAACTGACGCCTGTGCTGGTGAAATATCTGCTGGCGGGTCTACTGTTGCTTGTGCAATCCAAAATAAAGGTTTGTAAAGTTCCAGCGTTATTACTGTACTCTGAAACATTCTATTTCCTTCCCGATAATTTTTATTGTCAGTATAAAATGTTGCCAATCTGTTGTTACTCTTGTACTAGTTCCGAGAACCTACTCTCTAGCTCAGAATCATCGAATTTGGGCACTTATAGCATCCATCGCTGGTGTGATACGTGTGTACTGCATTGGATATAAGTTTTTCTCGCGAATACACAAGCCTGACACTAGGGGTTCTTTTCAGTAATTACACTGACAATAGCGTTTAAATTAAAATTTATTTAGAAATAATTTTTTTATGACTCTCTGAAGGTATATTCTGACATCCCAAAAAGCCTTGAGAATCCTTTATTAGAGGTGCCTAGATATTGTATCCATAGGAATACAGCAGGATGGCGATCGTTTACTGAATTAAAGATATGTAACGAAACATTGGCACTGAGAATTAGTTATTAGTTACTAACCACTCAAGAACCACTTCATAACTAATAGCTAATAGCAAGAATTGATTAACGCCATTCTTCTTTCACTACCGATTTCAAGACTTACACCTTCTACTCCTGGTTTCCCGATTTTGGTTTTGGTAGACGGAACCAAAATCGAGAACCCCTTTGGGGACGATTTGAATAGCCTATTTTACCACCCCAGCGTTCGACTGTAATACGGCAAAAATAAAGTCCAAGTCCTACTCTACCTGATTTACCACCTTGAGAAAACTTTTCAAATAAATTGTTAGCTTGTTCTGGCGCTACACCAACGCCTTCATCATCTACAGCAACGAGAATATAAGCACCATCTTGTTCTAAGCAAACTTCAACTGTTGATTCGGGTGGACTATAGCGAAAGGCATTTTCTATGAGATTGGCGATGATTCTATCTAAACGTGATTTATCACCAACAACTCTCCAGTCTGCTGATAAATCAATATTGCTAGCAAGTTTTAGTTGTATTTTATTGAGGGCAAAGGTAGGGGATAAAAGTTGAATTACTTCCTGCGCAGAAGTTAAAGCATTGGGTGCTTTATCTGCATTGCTTGTGAAAGATTCTAGAGAATTCACTTCCGAGGAAAATGCATGCAATATTTCTCTAATTAGCATTTCTTGCCGGATGGTTTGCTTTTTGCCAATTTCTAAATATTCTCTGCCTGTCGGTGTGAGATTTTCAAATTCTAAGAGTGAAAAGCAGCAATTTATTCCGCTTAACTGTCCGGCAATATCGTGGATAATACAATGAATTAGAATATCTTTTTTCTGATTTTCTTTAACTATATATTGATAATTTAATTGATTTTCTCTTGCTTTTTGAATGATATTTCTTTTTTCTTCAAATTCTTCATTTAAAAGTTTAATTAACAGTAATTTGTTAGTATAAATACGAATTGCCGTAGCTTCAAATTGATATTCTTTGCCAGATAAATCTAGTTTATACCATATGCCTGATTTTAGTTGTTTTTTATCATTTACATCCCATAATTCTTCTGCATCTATGAGAAAGTTCTCCAAAAAATGAAATTCTTCTTGGGGTATGAGTATCTCCATTCCAGGTTCGACCGGGTTATGACAAAATTGCTGTAACCAATCTGGCGGAGTTCCAGTAACTTTAAAGCGACCTGGATTTAGTCGTTCTAATACTAGAATATCTAAGGCAGCAAAAATATCTGCTGTGATGGAATCGCTCATGATTGCCACAAGTATAAGTCAGTTAATAGTGGTTGAAATTTATTGATTTAAGATTCTTGCTAATTTTTCTTGTATCAAGATAGAATTATTTACCTGCTGTTGAATAAGTGAGAGTTGCATTTCTTCTAAAGTTGCATCTAAAAATAACACCCAGTCTCCCTCTTCTGAGGGAAACAGATGTATGTCTGCACAGATTCCGTATTCGGTTTTCATCCGAGGTATGAATAAGGGAAAATCATTCAGAGGTAAAAGACCTTCTAGAAAAAAAACTTGTTGCCCTACATTTTCATCTTTTTGTAGGTTCTGAACTCCATATGCTGCTAGCTTACCACCCCAAGCCGATAGGTAGCCATCTTTGTTCACTAAAAGATATGCAAGAGAGCGAGTCTCTACCATCATATTCATGATATAGTTAATAACGGAGTTGGGAAAATTTGGCATCTATGCCTCCAACATTTTTTCAGCAAGAGTTTGGAAGAGTTCTTCTACGCCCAAACCAGTTTTAGCGCTAGTTTGAATTACAGTCCAGCCTCGCTGCAGGACTTCGTTTATTTCCACATCGGCAATTTCCCATTCATCTGTTAAATCCCATTTATTCAGCACAAGAATAAATGGCACTTTTCCAATAGTATCTTCTACCTTGATTTGTAAATTAAAAGCTTTTTCAAGGGTGCTTTTTCTGGTTCCATCCACTACCAACAAATAACCGGAAGAACCACGCAAGTAAGACATCCGCACTTTCAGGAATTCGTCTTCGCCATATAAATCCCAAAGGATAAGGTTTAAATCTTTTCCTTGAACATTTATTGTTTTTTTATCTATTTTGACTCCAACAGTAGTTTGATATTTTTCGGAAAAAATACTATGTACAAACCTCCCTACTAAACTAGTTTTACCAGTAGCAAATGCACCTACCATGCAAATCTTTTTTTGTAGCATGAACAGTTATTCCTTTAGTTATGGGCATCAATAAAGAATACCTGAAAAGATACCCTGCGGTTAACTAGTTTATCTTGTTCTGTCAATGCACTTGTTACAGGTTGACTTGAACCCACTCCTGCAGTTGTAAAATTGCTTGTCTTGATACCTTGAGATTTTAAATAAACTAAAATTTTCTGGGCGCGGGCTTGGCTGAGTATCATATTTCTTTGTTCTGTTCCAGTTGTATTTGTATGTCCTGTGATTTCAATTCGTACATCTTTACCCAAAGATGTGCTAAGGTTTAAAATTCTCTGGATCGCTGGGACTATCTTGGCTAACTTATTGCTTTCACCTGGTAATAATTCTGTAGTTCCTTCTGAAAACAAGAACATTTCTTGCTCAATTTGTTTTTTGTAGGATTGCAATTGCTGTTGTTCTAATTCAACTAAATCTTTATCAACATATTGAGTTACGCCAGGAATAAAACGCCATAATTTTCTGGCTTCTAAAATCCACTGATGCGGTGCAGTTCCACTGGCGTAAAGAATATGGTTTTCATCAACTTTAAAAGATACTGTTTTAGGAGCTTGCAGTAATTGTTTGGCTCTTTTGGCAGTTATTTGCGATTCAAATGATAAGTAAGGCTCCCACTGACTGATAACTGTTTTGGGATTAATTTTTGCTTTTTTCATCAACAGATTGGGATCTGTAGCGAGCGGATCGCGCATTCCAGAAATGAAATGTTTTCCGTATCGTTGTCCAGTTTTAGTAACAACTATTCCCGGCTGAGAGTTCAGTGTGTCTAGATATGCATTCCAACGCAGTTGTTCTCTAATAGTAAAAAATCCCCATGCACCCAAAGCGATCGCGATCGCGCTGAACAAACCCCATGCATAAGTATATTTTTTCTTGGGCGGAATATTGTACCTTGCTTGCAAACAGACTTCTAGATAGGGCTTGCTAGCCATAAATGGGTCTGTTTCACCTGTAAAAGCATTCAGTTCTCTACCCAGTTTCAGATGAATTTTTTCTATAGCTTCTTGAAAAGTTAATCTTAATTCTTGGGGAGCATTCCCTCGAATAATACCTGCTAATACTGCTTGCGGTCCTTCTTCAATCCAAATAGTCAGTTCTCCAAACTGCAAACTTTGTAGCGCCTCACCTTTTTCGATATTGAAAGAGTCTTTGACAAAATCTTGGATCGCCGTCAACATCGCAGAAACTAAATCTGGATCTTGAGCAGCTACTTGTGGTGCTAGTATGTGTTGCAGCAACAACCCGGTTTTTTTGTGGATCAAGAATATCTGTTCGACCCGGTAAATCAGCGTGCGCAGCAGTACTACTTCGGCAAATGTTTTACCTGTCTGTCGCGCTTCTAGTCTCCACTTCCAGCTCTGTGGTGATAAACTATGTTCTAGCGTTTGATTCAAAGATTGAATCATTTCGTCCAGAGCTGTGGCGATCGCTTTACGAGTCGCTGGTCCGATAATCGGAAAAAATGCTTCAGAAAGAACATTTAAATCTTGTTTCACAGAAGATTGGATCGCCTGCTCAACTGTTGGAACCATCGCTTCGGCGAGCTGCTTGTCTTGGGTTGTCCGTAAAATTACAGCTTCTGGAAGCAGGCGACTAATATCTTCTGCTTGAATTTGAGGGTTTTCCAATCGCTCGTATAGTTTGCTAAGTTGCGTAGATTCAATACCCAAAAGCAAACTGCGAAGTTCACTTAGTTCATCACCAGCTTCGAAGTCCTGCTGATGCTTTGTACCATTAGAAACTTCGGGGGGTTTTTGCGTTGATTCATTCCGAGAATATTCACTCATTACCCAAATCCCCGCAATTCACATTTAATTTTTAATTGTGCTGCACTACCCACTTTCTCCGCATCAATATAAATTTATTGTCAATTTAGCTACCGCAAGTAAAGTAGTCAGTGGGGAGGGTTTAATTCTGAGTACAACATTGCATAAGTCCGCGCGCGAAAATTCTGTACCCAGACTGTGCGCCCCTTTGCGTTTTCCCCTGGCTTCCTAGAGCGTTTAAAGGTGACATTTTCAAAAAACTCACTTTTGCCAGAAGTTTATTGTTTGGAGCTCAGCCTTATTGCTAATTCTGTAAACATAGCAGCAAGAGTGGAGCGATCGGTTTTTTCGGCGCGTAACTCTTGGGCTTCTTGTTGGAGTAGTGCTAATATTTCTTCGTATTTTTGGCGAATGTCATCCTGTAGGCTCTGAGATTGGTTGAGAATTTGTTCGCGTAATTCTCGCCCTCTGATGGTCGTTTGTTCATCAATTTGACTCAGTTTTTTTTCTAAAGAAAGGTTTATATTCTTTTGGTCTTCACTGAGTGCTTTGACTGCTTCATCTCGTTTTGCTTGTTCGCTTCTTAGCTACTCAGTTAAAGCTTCAACCTCATTTTTGATGTAGTTTTCCAGATAATCTAAACGTTTTTTGGTCTCATCGCGTAAATTAGTACATTCTTTCACCAGACGCTCTTCTATACGGGTAAATTTTTTTTCCATTTCCCGCATCTGGCTACCGAAAAGAATATCTCTGACTTTCTCCAAGCTACTAATTTCACTAAAATTATTACTATATGCAGGCTTATTTGTGCTTTGTACCGAACTCCCTGGCATAGGGTCTGTAAAATTCCGATTAAAATCTTCTCCTTCCAGCGCACTCATATTCTCAGTCCTTTATAAGGTTTATATTACTCAGATTTTTTGATCGCATTTCAGCGATATATTGCTATTGCAGTTAATCTTAAATTAAAGTATCATTTTCTAGCGTAACATCCAAGAAAATATAAAAAAAACGTATTAACGTTGGTTGAACTCCAGTCAATAGCAGGATTTGACAGCCTTAAACCTTTCAAGGTGAGTAAAAATCCTCAAAAAATCTCCCGAATTTTGAGCTTTTCACCTTAGTGTCTGAGTGCCTTGGTGTTTCAAAAGTCAATGAAAGGGCTAGTTTGACAGCCCCTAGTTACTATACTTTGAATCTGAAAGACTTTGAATCTGAAAGCTGCCTTCTTAGAGGAAGAAGCGGATCGAAACGTATAATGATGATGTCAATAGTTGCAGGAGCATCACTGGTATGCCGTAGCGCAGAAAAATTTTGAAGGAAATGCGGCGTCCGTGTTGCTCAGCAATTCCTGCCGCTACAATATTAGCGGATGCTCCTATCAAGGTGCCATTACCCCCCAAAGTAGCACCAAACATCATCGCGTAAAATAGTGGCAAGACTTGGGGGGGGAACTGTCCTTGAAAGTCTGGATTGAGAACTTCTGCTGGTGCTAAGCCTACGTTAACAAGATACTGTTTGAGTAAAGGCACCATTGCCACTACCAAGGGAATATTGGGAACAACGCTAGACAATAACCCGACAAAAAATAGTATAACAAGAGAACTCAAAATAATATTTGTTCCGAAAATTGCTGACAATATGCCTGACACATTATTAATTACACCTGTTTTTTCTAGACCTCCAATTAACACGAATACACTCATAAAAAATATTAAGGTACTCCAATCTACATCGCGTAAAATATTGTGAACAGTATCAATTTTGCTCTGATGTGATAGAAGCATTGCTAAAGCTGCTCCTAATAAAGCGACAGCAGCTGGTGAAATAGGAATTGGTAGAGATTCTCCGATCGCAAAAAACAGCAGCACGAAAGCTACGATAAATGCACCCACAGTTAAAACACCTGGATGATTAATTTGTGGGTGTGGTAAATGCTCTAAATCTTCTAGTTTTGTCTTCCAAATTTTGCGGAATAAAAATGGTAGAGTCACCATCACGGTAATCACGGCGATCGCACCACCTAAACTCAAGCGCCATAGATAATCTGTAAAGCTTAAATTGATAGCACTACCAACAATAAATGTAGCTGGATCGCCAACTATTGTTAATAATCCAGCACTATTAGCAATGAATACCATTAGAATTAATAATGGGACAAAATTGATGCCCACTTCTTCCGCCATTGGTGGAATTAAAGGAGCTAACAACATCACTGTTGTCGCATTGGGTAAAACTGCACAAATGGGAGTGGTAATCCCCACAATGCCGAGTAAAAGACGTTTTCCTTCTCCTTTAGCTAACAACACGATCTGAGTAGCTAGATAATCAAATATCTTGGTCGGTTCAAATGCTCTTACCATTACCATGACACCAAAAAATAAACCGAGTGTTCCATGATTATTGCCTATGTAACCAATTGCATCTTCTAAAGTCATGACGTTGGTAAATACCAGTAACAACGCTCCTAAAAAAGCAGCAATTGTTGGATGAATCCACTCTGTCATGATTAAAAAAATCACGCATGTAAATGTGAAAAGACTCAGAATCGCTTGCCAGTTTTCCATGATATTTTACCTAAATTACGGATATTATATACTTGTTATGGTTGATTATTGAAATCAATTATTAACTGTTAACCACCAACAGCTATAATGTTTTTTTAATCCAAATAGAATGAATATATTCGGATAGGAAACTAAAAAAGCCATCTATACTAGATAGCTTTTTGGTGTATGATTAAGACCGTTTCTTCACTCTCAGATGAACCAACAAGCGAACAAATTTAGATCTTAGTCCCACAATTGAAAATCTGACAATGACTTTTATTAATATCATTGTCCATCAATACAAGTGGGTATACCCAGTACAGCACAAGGGAAATTATAACCAAGCTTTTTGACAATTGGATGTTTAGCTGAGTTGCAGCCTAAAAGCAGTAAAGTTGCAGCTTCAGATATCACAACTTTTTTCAGTTCGTCAGCAATGCAACCAAATCGCAGATGCGCTTTGAAAGAACTCTGCCATTCTTCAGCCAAACAACGTGCTTGCCATAAAATATGCTCTGCTTTGGCAAATTTATTGGTTGGAGTTAAGACAGGAGTATGGCTTCTTTGTGATGTGGAATTTGCAGAAATGTCTAAGGGAATCGCATCGGTTAATCCACTGCTAACAATTTCTTTTTTGGGCAAGACATCAAAAAAATCACTAGTTTGATAGTCCTCTAACACGTAGACGGCTTGAACTGTAACGTTTGCTTTTGTAGCTAGACGTGTTTGGTGGGCTATCAATAAACTGATATCCAAGGCTGTGTGACTATTAGGAGAACTGTTATAGCCAACAATCAAATTGATTGATTTCGCAGATTCTGCTTGCTCACAAAAGGATGCTATTGGATTCCAGAGCAATACCATTTGCTCCATTAAGTCATTTCTATTCATTGCGTTTTGCAAACGCACTAACATTGGCTTAATGTTCACAGTTTTCACTTCTCTCCCATAAAATTAACGACGAAGAAGAAGCGGGTTAACCAATTTTAGATTTTGTCATTTGTCATTATGTCATTTGTCATCTGTACATATATTGTTGAGCAATGACTAATGACCTATGATTCAAATTGGTAAAAGAAACCCCTGTAAAAACTGCTATTACAGCCAAAGTTTTCGGGGTTCCTTCCATTGCCGGCGAAGTTAGCTGACGGGCTAAGACTGGAAGGTGTCTCTCTCTGGAAGGAAGAATGAGGAAAGTTGAGAAATTTCTTCACTCTTGACTCTTCACTATTTTCGCAAGATTAGCCCCTAATATTGGTTCCTCCGCTCCAAATCAAATTTGTTGGATTTGAATTAGGCTACCCACTTACAAAACGACTGTAGACGATAGGGCCATTTACTCATCCTGAGTAAAATATTTATCCAAAAAATTCAACGCGTAATTACGGAGTTCGTAATACTCTTTTGAGTTTCGCATTTGGGCGCGATCGCGTGGATGAGAAAACGGCACTTCTAATATCTCCCCAATTTTAGCAGCTGGACCATTAGTCATCAATACAATCCGATCGGACATATAAAGAGCCTCATCGACATCATGGGTAATCATCATAACTGCTTGTCGATGATTTTCCCAAATATCCAATACTTGTCGCTGCAATTTCCTGCGAGTTAATGCATCTAGCGCTCCAAAAGGTTCATCCATCAATAACATTTTTGGGCGAATTGCTAAGGCTCTGGCAATACCCACCCGCTGTTTCATGCCGCCCGAAAGTTCATCAGGATATTTATCAGCTGCGGCTGTTAAATTTACCATTGCTAAGTGTTCGTTAACAATGCTAATTTTTTCAGCACGATTAGCATTTTTTAACACTTCATCCACAGCTAAGCGAATATTTTCCTTTACAGTTAACCAAGGTAGGAGCGAATAGTGCTGAAACACCATCATGCGTTCTGCACCTGGCTTGCGAATTTCTTTTCCATCAAGTCTTACTGAGCCAGAAGTTGCTTTTTCTAAGCCAGCAACAATCTTCAACAGCGTAGATTTACCACAACCAGAGTGACCAATTACAGAAATATATTCATCTTCGCCCACCGTGAGATTTACATCATCTAAAACGACAAATTTGTCACCATTATTGTTGTTTGGATAAGCCTTGACTAAATTTTTAATTTCCAAAAAAGGAGTATCGCGCAAGGTTCGCTCGTTAGAATTCATGGAGGATAAGGTAGATTTAGTCATGGGAAGCTCTGGGTTAGAAGAATTTTTAACAATCTAGCGGAAAATTAAGAGTCAAAAGAATGTTTAGGAAACTCTGAAACTCCACCGAAAGTTTTTATTTTGTAGGTATCAACATTCAGGTATTTGCTACTATTTCAAAAAGCAAAGTGTTGTAACAAATTGCTACGCGGCTGGTTGCGATCGCCGCTAATTAAGACATGTAAAAACGACTGGGAGCGTTGGCTCTAATTTCAAAACTGTTGAGATAACCGATTGGATCGCTGGGGTCAAAACCTTTATTGTCAATAAATACTTCTGGTGGTTCAACTTTGTAATCATCCTTTGGGGACTCAATCCCCATTTCTGCGGCAATTTCTCGATACAGATCTGTTCTCCAAGCTTTTTCGGCTAATTTTTCCGCATTTTTAGGAAATTCCTTAATTTGTCCCCACCGTGCAGCTTGTGTCATCAACCAAATACTTCCGGATCTCCACATGAATGTAGAGTGTTGATTTGGTTGTTTGGGAATGTTGTCAGGAATGTCAAAGAAAATAGTCGTATCAGCAGCTTTTACAGTCCGGTTTTTACCATCCCAGCCACCATAGTTATAGTTGCCGAGAATTGCCGGGCCTGTAAACTTGGTGATTGGCGCACCTGGCTTTTTGGGTTTTGCACCCGTAAATGAGCGATCTGTAATTAATTCGGCAACTTCTTGGCGGTTTTCAGGTTTGCTG
The DNA here is from genome assembly GCA_026419705.1 of Fischerella sp. Classification (GTDB taxonomy): domain Bacteria; phylum Cyanobacteriota; class Cyanobacteriia; order Cyanobacteriales; family Nostocaceae; genus PCC9605. Next base: position 2,139 of record JANZYY010000055.1, on the reverse strand, counting down.
CAATACTGGCAAGCTTCGATCATCGCCTTCACGAGGGAACGATAGGTTTTTGGGTAGTTGTCGATGAAAGATTGCATCACCCCCAGCAATCGATCTGGGTGTCCTAGCCAGACTTCTTTACCTTGAGCGAATGTAAAGCCAATGCCTTCGTTGCCAGTAATTGCCCGCGTATTCCACGGTTCTGCCACCATGTAAGCTTGCATCGCCCCAATCCTGACGTTTGTCACCATCTGCGGCGGGGGAACGATGATGATGCGAAACTCATTTAAAGGATCGATACCAGCAGCAGCAGATAAGTAACGGACAAAGTATTCGTAAATGGCAGAACTCAGCACCACCGCCCAGACTTTACGTTCTGGTGGTTGCTTGGCAAAGTAGTTTCTAAAATCACGACCAAAGACTTCCAAAGCGCGATCGCCATACTTTTGTTTGTATTCGTACCAAGGACGCAGCCCAAAATCCCACATGGCTTTATTCATTGTCATAGCGTTACCGTGGCGATGAATAGTCATAGCTGCACATAAGGGGGCATGACGCGCGCCTTCTGCGCCAATTCTGGCGTTGGTAACTGCACCAGATACCACGGGTGAGGCATCAAGGCGACCAAAAATAATCCCGTCGCGAGAAGTCGCCCAGCTGGCTTCTCGGTTAAGCTTGACGTTCAAACCGTATTTGCGGAAAAATCCTTTTTTCCAAGCGATCGCAAATGGTGCACAGTCATTAACGGGAACGTAACCAACAGTGATATTCGGTTTTTCCAAGTCTTGGGATCTGACTACTGGTTCAACAGCTAAGGCTTCTTCAGTCAGTCCTTTAGCACCAGTATTCCCAGTAATGGCACAGGAAGACAGCGCCATTCCTGTTGCCGTTGCTCCCATTCCCTTGATAAAGTCTCGTCGAGTCCAATAATTGCGATTGGTGTCACTCATGGCTTTAGTTATCGATTGTTCACAAATAGCCTCTTAAACAAAGGCGCACTCCTTGTAAAGCGAAAGTGCGTCTTAAAGTCTTGGGTATGAACCAAATTTTTTTGTTAGTTTGAAGTTCTAGGGCGATGAGTTACTAATTCTTGAATTTTGCCCACAGCAAAATCAAGCAGTAAACCAGTTAAGCCAATCACCAGTACGGCTAAAAATACCGAACTCAAGTTTAAACGACTCCATTCATCCCAGACAAAAAAGCCGATACCAATACCGCGTGTGAGCATTTCCACAGCGACAATTACTAACCAAGCAATCCCTAAACTAATTCGCAAACCTGTAAAAATGTAGGGCAAACTAGCAGGCCAAATAATTTTTGTAATCTGTCGCCATCGGGGCATTTCCAAGACTCGTGCCACATCTAAATAATCTTTGGAAACGCTAGAAACTCCTAGGGCAGTGTTAATAATTGTCGGCCACAAGGAGGTGATAAAGATAACAAAAATAGCGGAAGGATCTGCCAAATTGAAGATGGCTAAAGCAATTGGTAGCCAAGCTAGTGGCGATACCGGTTTAAAAATCCGAATAATGGGATTGAGAGCTAGCATTGCAGCTTTTGACATTCCAATCAAAAATCCGACGGGAATAGCCACTACAGCACCGATGAGAAAGCCAAGCAACACTCGTCGCAAACTTGCTAGCAACAACCAACCAATCCCTAAGTTACCTGGCCCCCTTTGATAGAACGGGTTTAAGATATAGTCCAGATTGGCAGCTAGCGCTTCCGGTGGGGTGGGCATTAATTCATGGTTAACAAGAGCAACAACCCACCACAACAGGATAATTCCCAAAAAACCTAACATAGGCAGTAAGACAACATCCCTGACAAGTACAGGTTTTGTCTTTTTCCAGGCTACCTGCCCAGCTACTGCAACGATCGCAGCCAAATTTAGTTGTGCCATTTGCAACCCCAATTCAGTTAAGCTCAGGTACAAAAAATCCGAGCAGTACCAGCCAAGGACACTGATGAGGTTTTCACATTACAAACATGCTGCCTCTTCAGTCTCCTCTCAAAGCCTACGAAGTTAGCTGACGGGCTAGGGTTGAGAGATACCCTTCTCAAAAGAGATACGCCCCAAAATATGGTTCCTCCGCTCTAGCGTTAATAATTACGATTCGCCAGATTAGGCTGACTTACTCTACTTAATAGAACAAAGTA
>JANZYY010000552.1 GCA_026419705.1 Fischerella sp. | reverse complement strand
CTGCTAACCAATATACAGACGTGCCATCGCACGTCAGGTACAGTCACTAACTACTAACCACTTACATATTTTAGAACTGCTCACAAATTTAGTGAGATATTTCTGCTTGGCATTCCAAAGCCTTTTTTTGCATCGTCTTGAAAATATTGTAAAACCCATTGGCGCGGGAAGGTGTCAAACTAACATTTAAACCTGTTTCTTGAATAAAATCTGGAGTCAGGTGGACAATTTCATGAGGCGCTAGCCCGTTCAGACCTTCGATCAAAAGCCCCACTAATCCTTTGGTTAATTGAGAATCAGAATCCCCTTGAAATATAACTTTATTGTCTTTCAAACTAGCTGTAATGTAAACCTGAGAAACACATCCAGGAACTTTGTTTTCTGGTATTTTCTCAGCTTCTGGAAATTCTGGAAGCCGCTGACCATACCAAATTAGCTGTTCATAGCGTCGCTTCGGATCTGTAGCACGTTTAAAGCGCTGAACAATTTTAGCAAGGTTTGGTGGCAATGAATCTATTGTAAAAGACATAACTCGATTTAAATTTATCGATCAACCCTATCACCTTGAGTTTAGATGATTTTGAGACGGTTATGCAGAATGACAAATAATACCTTTCATAAACTTTTCAGACATCCTCTCCCATCTGGTTATTTATCGCTTGCATGAATTTTCTTGATGCATGACAATGCATTGTAAAACTTTTACCGAAAGCTATTAGTAATTATTGTGATGTAGAATTGCCTGTATTAAGTAATTAGAAAAAATGTTAACTATTAATACAAAATCCCACTTTAGATTGATTATTTTTGGTAAGAAATTCACATAAGATTTCCACTGCATTAACAATTATAAGGAGAAAATCAGTTGCTGACATCTACTTTATTAGCCGCTGCAACCACACCTCTGCAATGGAGTCCAGCAGTAGGAGTGACCATGATTCTCTGCAATATCCTTGCCATCGTCTTTGGTAAATTTACGATTAAATATCCCAACGCCGCACCCGCTTTGCCCTCAAATCCGATTTTGGGTGATTTTGGTGTACCAGCGCTACTGGCTTGTGCCGCCTTTGGTCATATATTAGGGACAGGTGTGATCCTAGGGCTGCATAACCTAGGAAGATTCTAGGTCTTTACCACGAGTGGTACCATTACTCTCTTACACCTACTCTATCAGGTTTAATGTTTCCTCAAAAACCCGATTTATTTTATAAATCGGGTTTCTTCAAATTAGCAAAGTCGACCTGATGAATTAATAGGTTTTGATGCTTGTTTGGTCTCCAATTAAAAGTTAGATAATTCACTCTCTGGCTTTTCTTGTAGCGATGGGAATTTGCAGAAATCAAATCTGAAACTTTCTGAAAATAAGAAAAAGATAAAATTAACAACTTATGTTAACTTTACCTTTTTTGCTTACCAATATTTTTATCAAAAAAACATGACTGCTATACTGGCATAGGAGCCTGACCGCGCATCTGGCGTAGAGCATTGAGGCAGGATGGACAATCACAACCGAACAATGCTATTGCTGTATCGCTCTCTTCTTCAGAGAAGTCCATTTCAGTAATATCACTGGGATTGTAGTTCTGTTGTGGTACATTTACCTGTTGTTTAGGCATCACTGCATTTGCCTTGCTCACCCGCACACATGCCATACGAGGAGTTGCTGAGTGGGGGTTCTGTATGCAGGAAAGGCGGGTTTGGCTAGAATCTTGTGTTTGATTTGCGTGTGCTGGTTGGGTCATTATTACCATAGAAAGCATCGACGCAAACAGCGCAGGACTAGAAAGCAAGGAGAGGGTAAATTTTCTGTTCATCTGCTCAACTACGTTTATGACTAACGAAGGTAGAACAATCTAAGATCATCTTTTCATTCAATTGGTTAATATTCTGTAAATTTTAGGCAAAGTTGTGTGATGATATAACCCAAGCATTACTGAAAAAACAGAAGTGATTCAAGTCTGCTTCTGTTGTTATTACTGCTTGGCAATCATTTCAACTCTCGAGAGTCGTTCAACCTATCGCAGTGAAAGACTCATTCACAATCAAACCAAGTTTTGGCTATCGAATAACTTAACAATAGTTGAGTTCCCCGATCCGGCAAATTAGCAAAGAGCAACCTACCAACTAGCCAAATTCTCTTACAATTCGCTTGTTGGGTATAAAAGCATTTCTCGAGCTATGACGAATCAAACTCCTATTCCAGTTATTGTTAACGGCGCTGCTGGTAAAATGGGGCGCGAAGTTGTAAAAGCAGTAGCACAAGCAGCAGATATGAGCCTTATGGGCGCTATCGACACCAGTCCAGAACATCAAGGTAAAGATGCGGGCGAACTAGCTGGTCTCAGTGAACCATTGGAAGTACCAATTACCAATCAATTGGAAGCAATGTTGGGTTACGTGGCTGGTGAAAGGCATATGCAGCCAGGAGTAATGGTAGATTTTACTCATCCTGATTCTGTATATGACAATATTCGCACCGCGATCGCCTACGGTATCCGTCCAGTTGTTGGTACTACAGGCTTAAGTCCCGAACAAATTCAAGATTTGGCAGAATTTGCTGATAAAGCTAGTACCGGTTGTTTGCTAATTCCTAATTTCTGCATTGGTATGGTGCTACTGCAACAAGCAGCGATCGCAGCATCTCAATATTTTGACCACGTGGAAATCATTGAACTGCATCACAACCAAAAAGCTGATGCTCCCAGTGGTACTGCTATTCAAACTGCTCAAATGCTAGCAGAAATGGGTAAGACATTTAACCAGGCAATTGTGAAAGAGACAGAAAAATTACCAGGAGCAAGGGGAGGCCTTGCAGAAGAAGGTATTAGGATTCATAGCGTGCGTTTACCGGGATTGATTGCCCATCAAGAAGTAATTTTTGGTGCACCTGGTCAAATTTATACCTTACGACATGATACCAGCGATCGCGCTGCCTATATGCCCGGAGTACTGCTAGCAATTCGCAAAGTCCTCCAGTTAAAGACGTTAGTATATGGATTAGAAAAGATACTCTAGTATCAGGTTCGCTTAAACATTGATGATATTATCCGTCAGACTGGTAATTGGTAATTGGTAATAGACGATTTTTCCACTTTCACCATTACCTATTACCAAAAAACGATCAATTCAGTGACTTAACGAATTTGATCAGATCTTTAATCCAAAATCTCAAATCCTTGCATCCAAAATCCGAATGCTTGTCCCACTGACTCGCGAAAAATTTAGTCAACTCATACCTTTAGTTGCTACTGGTCCCCAGTACAAGTACTATTGGGGAAAATTTCCCGATTTTTTACAGCGGCTGTTAATTTCTGTAGTAGCAGCAGCTATAGTTCTGGTGGTGAAAGTTCTCTTTCGGCTTGATTTTGGCCCAATAGTCTTTTTACTGGGACTGATCGGCGCTTTCTACTGGCTTTGGGGGCCAGTATTTTGGGCTAGTATGCGGAATGCCAAATGCCGCCGTTACAAATATAGCGGTTTTTTCCGTGGTCGAATTTTGGATTGGTGGATTACAGAAGAGTTGGTTGGCAAACAGGAAACAGTTGATAGCAAAGGCGATTTGGTGATAGTAGAAAACCGGGAAAAACGAATTAACCTAGAAGTAGGTGATGAAACTGGATTTACAGCCCAACTGACAGCACCACTGCGGGTTGAGCATAAAGTTATTGCTCGCGGTCAAAAAGCAGAAATGGTGGTGATGTCAAATCGCCCAGATTTAAGCAGAATTGAAGAAATTAGCGATATCTACATTCCCAGTCGCAATTTATGGGTGAGTGACTATCCCTATCTACGTCGGGATTTTTTCCCAGAGGTCAGTCACCGTATCAG
>JANZYY010000551.1 GCA_026419705.1 Fischerella sp. | reverse complement strand
TAGTTCGTAGTGAGTACTTAAGTGCTCACTACCAACCAAGAGCATTTGTAGTCATTTTTTGGAGAAACGGTATAAGTTGCAGTCAAAGATAGTACTTCCCTCACCCCGCCTGTCGGTACCCCTGCAACTTGGTATCCTGCAACTTGGTATGAGTTATCTACCAAAATAAAGAACGCAGAAGCTAGTTTGAAATAGCTTTCTGCATCAAATCAATAATTAAATGGTAATGGTTCAGAAGGCAGAAGTACGTGGACACGGAGCGGCTTCCATAAGTAGGCATCTATGCTGAAGGGAACCCACGCGCAAATAGTGGGATTGAAGCAAGGACGCCTTGTGTCTTGTGCTACGCATCTTTTTGGTAATGGGTAATAGGGACAGGAAGGGACAGGGGACAGGAGATTAGGAATTAATAAATCTTATATTGCCCAATCACTAATCCCCAATCCCCACTCACCTATCACCTATCACCTGTGACTGAGAAAGCTTATGAACTCAGTAACACAGCTTCTTTGTTTTCAATCTTTGGGTGCAAAAGCTGCGTGTATAGTTCACTCAACTGGCTGGCGACGCCGTCCCAACTAAATTTGGTTTCAACTCGCCTTCTTGCACTTTGACCCAATTGATCTCGCCACTGCTGATTGCTAATAATTCGATCGATGGCAACAGTGAAAGCGTCTACATCTTGTGGTGGTGCCAGTAAACCAGTTTCTTCCGGTACAACAGTAAACTGAAGTCCGCCCACATCACTCGCTACTACTGGTGTATAGCTGGCCATGGCTTCTATTGCTACCAATCCGAAGGGTTCATAGTGACTGGGGACAACGCAAACATCAGCCGCAGCGTAGTAACTTGGCAAGATTTCCTGACTCAGGCGACCAGTGAAGGTAGTAAAGTCACTCATTCCTAATTCAGTGACGATCTTCTCAATTCGCTCGCGTTCCATACCGTCGCTATGACCAGGACGGCTACCACCACCAATGATTAATTTCAGGTTTTTATGACCGCGAAACTGAGACTGTGCTACAGCACGTACAAGAGTTTCTATACCCTTACGCGGATCAAAACGTCCTACGTAAAACACGACTTTGTCTTCGGGGTCAAGTCCTAATTGAACTCTTGCTGCTTGTCGGTCAATACAACCAAACTGCTTAATATCTGTACCGCAGGGAATGATATCAATATTACCTTTTGTGGAAACGAGCGATCGCATATGCTCTTTTTCCTGTGGACTCGTCGCCACTATCCGTTCCGCTGTTTCCAATACCTCTTTTTCCACTGCTAACCGTGTACTGGCAATTAGAGGAATAGTCTTGATAGTGTTGTACTTAACTGCTCCTAGTGAGTGGTATGTATGAACCTGCTTGCTACCTTGAATTTTCTTTAACTGCATCCCTACCCAGCTAGAGAGCCAGTAGTTTGTGTGAACTAACGGATATGTAATCCTGTTTTCCGCTTGAAATGCGAGAAAATTCTCCACAAATTCTGGCAAATATCCAAACAAATTGTCTCTAGGAACAAATTCAAGAGAACCTGCTTGTAAACGTATCGTTTGACAATTAGGGCTGTGTTGGACTATTGTGTCTTGCTCAGCACTCACCTTGCGGGTAAACATATCGACTTGCCATCCCCGCTGGGCTAATGCTTCACCTACTTGACGAACATAAACGTTTTGTCCTCCAGCTTCTTCTTTACCAATTTCGATGGCCGGGTCGCCGTGGACTGAAATCAAGGCGATGCGTTGTTCAGTTCTAGAGTTCATAGTTTGTTGGTTTTTTGATTGAACAAGGTGTCAAGCAGATTTTTGTCTAGCCCGTCACCTCAATCATGTGGAAAGTTTAAGTAATCTTTATTTTAATTTAATATGACAAATTTTTTATACACCCGCTACTGGATGTACTCTACTCAATTCCGTATTTCTATTCATTCTTTTTATAGATAATTGCGAATATTTCGTCTAATCATCTTTGACAAACAAACCTAATTTTTGTATCCGGGATCACCTAAACTAGATTTTCTTTATGGAAATAATTAATGTCACCTATACATATACTTGCTCGCCAAAATCGTTTTTTTGTGATTGAATATACTTCTATGCTATTTTTTTGAGCAAATTCATTTGAAAGCAAGCACGATCTGATTTTGTTTGGAGGTAAAATTAATACATATATTTGATTAATGACTTCCAAATAAGTATGTTGAAAAATATAAGTTTCTATTTATACTTCTATCTTTTGAGTTATATACTGTTTCATCGAAATTTATTATGTAATATTAAATACCTATACTTATAAAAGCCTATATTAGAGATTCTTGATTTTTATAATCAAAACTTATAAGTGATTGTTTCGTATTTGCCTAAATCTATTTTTACTGCTAAACTTAGCACCTCCTCAATAAACAAGGTAGAAAGTAGAAGGGAAGAGGATTATTTGTAGGAGGTGGCGCACCGCCAGCAGGTCTGCTCTGAAGAACCATCAGGAAATACTCTAATGGAGGAGAATCAGAGCTGGGGAATTGGGATGTGAAGGTAGATAAATTCTGAGAAAATAGGACTGAATTCTAGTGAAACGAAAATTAGAGATGTGCACAAATGCAGCTCGCATTTGTTGATATGCTGGGAAAGAATTTCAAGAAAACAAACACTGCAGCTCGATAAAAAGTGATTGGCAGAAATTAAAGACTCTGCTTATAGTAGAACATACTTATGCAACTAAAATTCATCCCCGTTGAAGAGTTTTACTTTGCTCTTACCCTGGCGATCCGGACGCTGGAAGAATTAGAACGACCAGGTTTAATCGAACAAGTGCGATCGCGACTGTTGGCAGAATGCGGTCAGCCTTCTACAGTTGCTCCTGGCAAACAGAATACTTTTAACTATGTATTCAAAGTAGAAGGCGTAGACGTCAGCCCCGCACCTGGGCTGATTGTCTCTATTTCAGACTGGCAAGATAAACTACGCCTTAGCAGCGACTATGGTTGGATGCTAGACCAGCAACGCAAGCCAATTCGCACAGAAAAATTCAACCAGCGATCGCAGTTTACCCGACAGTTGCGATCGCACTTGCAACAGTGGCTGCAAATCCCCTTGTAGTTCAATAGATCGCGCATCAGAGAGAATTAAAAATTAAAAATTCAAAACAGATTTGAATTTTTAATTTTTAATCACTGCTACTGTTGTCTTAACTAGTAGTTTGTGCAGCTAACATCTGCTTGAGTTTTTCTAACTCAGACGCCCAGCGAGGATCTGGACGAATAGCGTCTGTTGCTGCAGCAGCTGGACTGCTTTCTTTGGAACTACTGCGACGAGACTTTTTAGGTTTCTTGTTCTCTTTCGGGGTGCTACCACCACTACCACCAGTATGACTAGCAGCTTTAGCTGCTGGTTGTTCTTCGTTATCTTCTCCCTTCGTGCGAGGTAATGCTTTTTCTATTTTGATGGGAGAATCTTTGAACAATTGACCATTGTATTTTTCAATAATATGGTCCGCTTGTTCATCATTATTGACTGTGAGAAAACCGAAACCACGACATTTGCCTGTTTTTCGGTCTTTGATCAATTTAGTAGTGACAGCATCACCTTCTTCTGCAAAAACTGATTGCAGTTCTTGACGATCTATTTCTTCTTTAGGCAGATTACCTATATATAGGCGAACGGACATGGACTACACCTCCAGAGTTGATTGAAAACTACCAGGCAAAAACAGTAACTTGGCTTTGGCTTTTGATAGATGCTATGGAACAACTTTGCCACAAACCAATTTTTTAATCCAAACTTTTAATCTGTACAATACAGTTTTTTACCAGGATCTAGTTTGTTTAATGCAAAAGCGTACAC
>JANZYY010000550.1 GCA_026419705.1 Fischerella sp. | reverse complement strand
GTTACAAGAAGTCCTCCAGTGAACCACTTAACAAGCTATGTTTAATGGTAATCCGATGAGGCAGCCACAAAAACTCACAGCAGCCGAACAACAAATCCTTTCCTTGGGGCGCGTTCTTCAGAGCCTCAGGGAAGAAGATAACGTTGATGCTCTGATTGCCACTACAATTTCTTATCTGCAAGAGCATTTTGATTACAGCCTGATTTGGATTGCCCTTTACGATCGCCTGCATCACATGTTAATTGGCAAAGGCGGCATAACACCTGGTAGTGATACCAGTTTCTTAAAACACAAGGTGGTTCTTAATCCTGGAGATTTATTAGAGCAAGTAGTGATTGAACAACGTCCCTTAGGTGTAGCTGATTTGCGTTCTGAAATGCGGGTTGAGGGATGGCAGCAATTGGCACAAAAATTCAATATCCAGGGGACAATCATTGTTCCTATTTGCTATAAAAATAGCTGTTTGGGCTTAGTGTTACTTGGTTGTGAACGCTGGGGTTACTTACTGGCTGGAGAAGCCAGAGCGAGATTGATGATGGTTTTAGGTGAATTGGGGGCTGCACTTCATGAAATAGAAATGGATTTGCAGCATAAGCAAAACAAGCACCTTGACGAGCCATTATTAAAATTGCTGGAAAATCTCCGCACTCTCAGTAACTTACAACAAAGGCTAGAAGCTGTAGTAGAGACAACCCATCAATTTGTTTTACCTACCCACACAAATATTTACTGGTTTGAACCAGAAGGGTATTACTTTTGGCAACGGGTGAGTAACAGAAATGCCAATCATAGCTTTTTCCGGAAAAGTCAGCAAGCCGAAACGAAAATTACCGTACATGAATTGAGCGACTTTTATATTGCTTTATCGGTAAATGAAATAGTCTGGATTGGAGAAGGACGCAGTTCCCTACAAAGTAACTTCACCGTGATGCTGCTGCAACGTCTGGGGATACGTAGTCTCTTAGCTGCTCCGATCGTTCGGCAAAAGGAGCTGCTGGGCTTTCTAGCAGTGGAGAACACAGAAGCGCGGATTTGGACTGAAGCTGATAAAAATTTTGTCAAGGGTGCTGCTGGGTTAATTTCTTTAATTACCCCTCTAGAGGAGACAGAAATCACTATCCAAAAAATTCAAGATGATGCTTATCTGACTGGTCAAATTGCTCAAGGTATTTATAGCGATCGCGACATTCAAGAAATCTTAGCTCACTGTGGGGCGAAAGTTTTGCAACGCTTGGCTGCGACGCGATTTCTGTTGTTACATTACGACCCCGACCATAATAGTTATCAAATTTTCTACCAAACCCAACCACACAATCGTCACTCTTTAACATGTACTCTCGATGCTCTTAAAGATGTAGATTGGCAGCTTTTGCTACGTTCAACTGAGGCAATAGCAATTGAAAATTTAGAATCAGATTTGCGGTTTTTTAACTGGCGTCCTCCTTTAATTGCCAATGGGGTGCGATCGCTGTTAATCAGTAACTGCGCTGTTGGTAACGCACCAAAAATCTTGCTGGCGATCGCTGCTGAAATTCATCGCAGTTGGACATCCTTGGAAAAGGAATTACTACAGGTTGTTGGTCAACAAATTGGTGTAGTGATGCGGCAATGGCAGTTATACTACCAGACCGAACAACAGCACAAAATCTTGCAAAGCTTTCAGGAATGTCTGCGCATTTTAGAACAATCGCAAACTGCTACAACCCAGACTCTCAAGCATCTAGAACGCACAGCATTAGAACAAATTGGATCTTTTCTCAATTGTCCCCTCACACTACTGCTGTGCTGGCAACCGGGAGAGAACTTCGCCAAAATTATACCTGGAGTCACAGCCAATTCTCAGTTTGAGATTCTCACGGACGCACTAATACCATTGCAAACTGAAGCTTTAATCCAGTGGGCACTAGGTACGGATGGTATTTTGCCCTTGACCGTCAAAGATCTACCTACTACAACCAGGATGTGGTTGAATGGTGATGGCATCGGTCAAATTTTGGTAATGGCATTACGCACTACTGCCGATCATCAACCTACAGGTGTGGTGGTAATAGCAGACCATTACGAACGTCAATGGTCAGAGGATAGTCTCGGCGCTACAGAAACTCTACTTTGCCAACTGGCTTGGTCGCGACGATGGCTGCAGATTACTCAAAAGCTTGAGTCTAAAACAGAAGAACTGCAAAAACTCAACTGGTACAAGCATCGTCGTTTGGAGGATATCCAAAGAACTGTGACGCAGCTGATCGCCCAAATGCACGATTTGGGCATTCCTGCCAATGAACTGACTCATATGCGCTACCAGCAACTGCTGCGACAGTTAGACAATACCACCGCCTCAATGACAGCACTATTAAAACTCGAACTGTGGCAATTGCAGATGAGTTTTGAAAATGTTCCTATAGCTAGTTTGCTAAAGCGATCGCTCGAACGAGTTGATAATTTACTCAAACAACAAAAGTTATGGGTAGGCGTACATCTGTCTCTTATACACATCTCCGAGCCCACGAGACCAGAGAGGAAAACAGGAGGGTGAAAAGTCAGATAAAAACTATTCTTTGTCGCCTCATTCTTCGCTGGCGATCGCTGGCGATGTTGTCAAAATAGAATTAGTTCTCCATGAACTACTGGTTGCTGCCTGTCAACGTTCTACAGGTGGAGGTAGGATTGATATCTGGTGTCGCCGTTTAGATGAACGCTTGTTGGAAGTCTCGATTACAGATAATGGCAGCATTGAAACTCAGTTACTGAGTGAACTCCATCAAGATACACCCAAAGATATACTTGCTCCCTCCAGGCTTGAGCGACTACCTGGACTGCATATGACGATCTGCCAAAAACTCATGCATCAACTTGGTGGAGAATTGCATTTCTATCAATTACCGGATACGCGAGTAGTTAGTCGTTTGTTATTGCCGTTGGCAAGTAACAATTATTAGTTATATTAGTTAAAGCTACCAGTTTTTTTTAAGTATTTTTGCTGAAGTCATGGATCGGTTAGTTTTCAGATAGAAATCAGCAGTCAATTAACTTGTGTTTCTCTTTTTGTTTGACAAAACAGACAATATTTTCTCAACTGACTGCCACTTTTAATTCTAAAAATATCAGCAGTTATCTGTATTTTTATATACTTTATAAACATCAATCTACAAGTATAAGTTTTTTTCAGTTATTCTCGATACAGAAAAAGCCAAAATATTTGCCATTATTGATTTACCGAAATTTAAACTTTACAGAGTGAATTTTTAATTAATTATCAGGGAGATAACCACCCTATTGTTTGATAAAAGTCATCTACTTTTGTAACAAACTAGTTATAATTGATTTCCAATCGTAAGTGAAATCAATTTCCAATTTGCACAGTAGAAATATGGGACGTGCCCGTTCTAAATCTGACCTGCCTAGCAAAATTTGTCCGGTATGTCAGCGTCCTTTTGTATGGCGCAAAAAATGGGCAAATTGTTGGGAACAGGTGAAATACTGTTCGGAACGTTGTCGTCGTCGCCGTGCTGTGGCTAAAAATGAAACCGATGAATCATAAAACGACTTGACTCAAATTACACAAATTAACAGGAGATGAAGTTACAAGTGCTACCTAAATTAATTATTCATGGAGGGGCTGGTAGTTCTTTACACGGAAAAGGCGGAGTAGAGGTGATACGCCGATCGCTTTATAAAGTCATAGAAGAGGTGTATCCTCTTCTACTTTCTGGAGTGAGTGCTAAGGAAGCGGTAGTGCGGGCATGTCAAATGTTAGAAGATGACCCCCGCTTTAATGCAGGTACTGGTTCGGTACTGCAATCAGATGGTCAAATCCGCATGAGTGCTTCGTTGATGGA
>JANZYY010000549.1 GCA_026419705.1 Fischerella sp. | reverse complement strand
AATTATAACAATGGAAAAGCGTATTCTTCTATCAACACCCCACATGGGTGAGCAAGAGCTAGAATTTGTCAAAGAAGCTTTTGATACTAACTGGATCGCCCCTGTCGGACCGCATGTAGATGCTTTCGAGCAAGAATTTTGTCAAGTTACTGGTGCTGGTCATGCTGCTGCTGTGAGTTCTGGTACGGCGGCTATCCATTTGGCTTTGCAATTAATTGGGGTTGAGTCTGGGGATGAAGTTTTTTGTTCTACCCTGACGTTTGTTGCTACTGCTAACCCCATTATTTATCTTGGGGCAAAACCAGTCTTTATTGATAGCGATCGCACTTCTTGGAACATGAATCCTGACTTGTTACAGGAAGTGCTAGAGTACCGCGCCCGCGTTGGCAAATTACCCAAAGCGGTTTTGCTCGTGCATCTATACGGCCAAAGTGCAGACATCGATCCAATTTTGAAAGCTTGCAATCAGTATGACATTCCTTTAATTGAAGATGCAGCCGAAGCTTTAGGTGCTACCTATAAAGGGCGTTCCCCTGGAACTTTCGGGCGCATAGGCATTTACTCTTTTAATGGCAATAAAATCATCACCACCTCTGGTGGCGGAATGTTAGTTTCCGACAACGCAGATTTAGTAGCAAAAGCTCGTTTTTTAGCAACGCAAGCACGCGATCCGGCTCCTCACTACCAACACTCAGAAATTGGCTATAACTATCGTCTCAGTAATGTTTTAGCTGGTATTGGTCGCGGTCAATTGCGGGTTTTAAGTGAGCGAGTAGCAGCGAGACGACGCAACTTTGAGGTGTACGCCTCTGCTTTGGGAAATCTGCCAGGATTGGAATTTATGCCAGAAGCAAGTTTTGGACGTGCAACTCGCTGGCTAACTTGCTTGACCATAGATCCAGGAACTTTTGGTGCAAATCGAGAACAGGTCCGCTTGGCGCTTGTCGAACAGCAAATAGAAGCTCGTCCTGTCTGGAAGCCTTTGCACCTCCAGCCCGTGTTCGCTGAGTGCGAATATTTTGGCGGTACAGTCGCGGAAGATTTATTTGCGCGCGGTCTTTGTTTACCTTCTGGCTCTAATCTCACAAATGAAGATTTGCAGCGAGTGATAGGCGCGATCGCAGCAGTTCACAAAAACACTATTCAAACTCAAACATCACTGTGTATTTAAAATACTTAAATCACAGCTATTACCAATCAATTCTGCTTTTTTCTAAATATCAACTGAAAAATATAAAGTTATTTTATGGAATCCTTTGAATATTCTATAAGAATTGATCGATACTGGCTGAGCGTAAAACAGCATTGGCTAACAGCCTTAGCTGTATTTTTAACTGTTTTTGGCACGATTGTCCTAGTTGCATCATTGAAAAAACCTACTTATATTGCTGAAGGAGCAATCCGATTACAAAAGAAAAATATGACCTCTTCCGTCACGGGTTTAGGAAAAGAAATAGGAAATTTGGAACCATTAACACAAACCGGTAATCCTCTAATTACAGAGGCAGAGGTTATACGCTCTACTGGTGTCGTACAGGCAACCATCAAAAGACTCCAACTTAAAGATAAAAAAGGTAAACTTCTCAAACCCAAAGAGTTTCTGAAAGGGTTGACTGTAACTCATGTTAAGGAAAGCGATATTCTCGCCATTTCTTACAAGGATACTAACCCTAAAACGGCAGCAGAAGTCGTAAATACACTGATAGCTGTCTATTTAGAACGCAATATATCTTTCAACCGATCTGAAGCGGCATCTGTTCGTAAATTTATAGAAAAGCAACTGCCAAAAGCTGAAGTAGTTGTCCGTGAAGCAGAAGCCGAACTCGCGCAATTTAAAGAAAAAAATAAAGTTGTTTCCTTGCAAGAAGAAGCGATTAGAGCAGTGGAAGTGATCGGTGAGTTGCAAAAGCAAATGAATGAGGCTCTATCTCAAGCCGCTGATATCGAGGTACAGTCTAAAGAGATCCGCAACAAATTGGGGATGGATTCCCAGCAGGCGGTGATTATGACTTCCCTTAGCCAAATTTCAGGAGTGCAAGATATTCTGAAAGAAATCCAACAGCTTGAATCACAGCTGGCAATTAGGCGCACTGTTTTACAGGACACTCATCCAGAAATCATCGGTTTAGAAGATAAATTAAGCTCCTTACAAGGAATACTGCAACAAAGAATAAAACAGGTTGCGGGAACGACTCAACTAAAGCCAAATAGAAACTTTCAACTGGGACAATTGCAACAGCAACTCTCCGCAAAGCTTGTGGAATTAGAATCAGCTCGTCTGGGTTTTACAAGTCAAGCTGCTGCTTTATCTAAATTACAAGCTGAGTATAAGCAACGACTAAACACTCTGCCGAGATTAGAGCAACAACAGCGCCAATTAGAACGTAGAGTGCAAGCCGCGCAATCTACCTACTCACTTCTATTGCAAAAGCTGCAAGAAAGCCGCATCGCTGAAAATCAAAATGTAGGTAACGCTAGCATGATGTCCGAAGCCATAGTTCCTGAAGAACCTATTTCTTCTGCCATGCTTTCGTACCTAGCCGCAGGCTTACTGGCTACTCTCGCAACTTTGGCGACTATTTATCTACTGGAAGCCAAAGATAAATCAATCAAGACAGTTGATGAAGCAAAAGAATTATTGGGACTGACTGTATTGGGGGTTATTCCCTCCTTCAGTAAGTCGAAAACATCGATTCCCAGTAAAGCAGAACTGGAGTCTGATAGCCAAAGACTTGTGATGCGAGATTTTCCTCGCTCACCCATCAGTGAAGCCTACCGGATGCTGCGGGCTAATTTGAAGTTCATGAGTGCTGATAAAGAGTTAAAAGTCATCGTTGTCACCAGTTCTGTACCCAAAGAAGGTAAATCAACAGTAGCTGCTAATTTAGCTACAGCAATGGCTCAGATGGAGCACAAAGTCTTACTAATAGATGCAGATTTGCACCGTCCCATTCAACACAAAATTTGGGAACTGAATAATACTCAGGGTTTGAGCAATGTAATTGTCGGACAAGCAGAAGTCAAGACAGCAATCAGCAACGTAATGAATAATTTGGATATACTTACTGCTGGTGTCGTACCTCCGTCTCCAGCCTCCCTGCTTGACTCCAGAAAAATGGCTGGATTAATTGAAAATTTTGCTGCTACCTACGACTTCGTCATTATTGATGCTCCCTCATTAACACTTGCTGCTGATGCTGCAACTTTAGGCCAAATGGCTGATGGTGTTTTGTTGGTAGTTCGACCGGGAGTAGTAGATTCTGTAAATGCTGCTGTTGCTATAGAACTTTTGGAAAAATCTGGTCAGAATGTTTTAGGACAAGTAGTGAATGGAGTTATTCCTAATAAAGAACGCCACGGCTACTACTACTTTTTGGAGGAATACAAGCTACAAGACAGCGTGGAGCAAGTAAAATCTGCAAACGCATGAGAAGTTGCTTGGTGTCTTGGGGTCTTAGTGGTATGATTAATGTTTGAACCACCAAGACACTAAGAAAAACAACCAACATTCCCTAGTGGGATCTAAGAAAGCGGCGTTGCTGAATCAAAGTATGAATCCAATGTAAAGATGCGAAATTACCCTGCGGCGTCTCTACAACGGTTTTGGCAGAAGCAACATCCTGCATCATACATGAAATCAGCAACGCCAAAAAAGCGATCGCTCTGTTCCTTTGCGGTAAATTGACAAATGCAAGCACGCAGAGGAAGAAATTATGAAAGCAGTATTGATGACAGCAGCTGGCAATCCTGATGTTCTGCAAGTGCAGCTGTCTCTTATACACATCT
>JANZYY010000548.1 GCA_026419705.1 Fischerella sp. | reverse complement strand
AGATGTGTATAAGAGACAGTCGCGCACCAACGCACGAACGGGAATATTCCGCGCTATCAGTTCTTGTACGATCCGGCGACCTGTTTCTCCTGTTGCTCCTGCGACAAAAGCTTTCATGATCAACGCTATCCTGGGAAACTAGTATGTTCTTTTTCTGTCTCTATTGTAGAAATTCGATGAAATTTATGATGTGTTTTTAAGTTTTCGGTCAAAATGTAGTTTTAGTGCGAAACTTCGCACCCAAGACGGGAAAGATGAATTGAGACAATTACCCAAACTATAAAAGAATTTTATGCTTTCAAAAGACTCAGAATATCGATCCTTTGAATCATTTGAAACAACAGAAGTGGTTTTGTCTATGGCCTCAACGATCGTAGAAACCGAACAAGCACTCCCAGAAACGGCTGTAGGAAAGACCACAACATTTTACGGTCGGTATCAGGACTGTATGGAAATGTATGCTCCTGCTGAGAGTGTTGCTGAGTATCTTAATAATCATGCCAGTTGGTTTTACCGCTGTGCTGAACCTATGAAGGTGGAACCACTAGGGAAAAACGGCTATGCTTTAGTGATTGGTCGCTTTGGCAGTTTTGGTTATGAAGTAGAACCAAAGATTGGTTTAGAACTTCTCTGTCCTGAGAACAGTGTTTATCGCATTCGTACTATCCCTATTCCTGGTTATCAACCTTCAGGTTATGATGTAGACTACCGGGCGTCGCTACAATTAATCGAAACCCAGGAATACCAAGCTGCTGCTCATTTGGGTGTGATGACGCGAGTTGAGTGGGAATTGGATTTAACAGTTGACATTGATTTTCCTAGATTTATTCAGCGATTACCCAAGTCTTTGATTCAATCTACGGGCGATCGCTTACTTAATCAAATAGTCCGTCAAGTCTCCCGTCGCTTAACCCACAAAGTCCAAAAAGATTTTCACCAATCTTTGGGCATACCATTGCCAACCAATGTTACCAAAAAGAAATGAGTCAAAAGTCAATAGTCATTTGTCCTTTGTCATTTGTAATGTTGATGACAAATGACTAATGACAAATGACCAATGACCAATTGCTAATAACTACGCATTACTGATAATTTTTTGTAAAATTTGCACGCCAGTAATGGCTTGCCAAGTAAAAAGCCCTAAAAGGGTAAAATTCAGCAAAATATGCGTGACGCGTGCCCAATTTGCCCCTTTTTGCATATAAGGAGACAAAGCAGCAGAAAAGGCAATCATACTTGTCATGCTCAGACCTACTAGCAGGTGCGGTCCTACAAACAACTTACCATTATTAATGTAGGTAACAGCCATCCCACCAATAGAGCCTGCCACCATTAGTGCCAATAGTATGGAACCAATTTGGGGGTGTCTGACGTTATACCTACCTTTAATCAGTTCTTTCTTTTGTTCGCCTTGAGCATTTCTAGTGCGCTGCACTTGTAGTCCCAGGTATGCAGCATATATGGATACTAACAGTAGTGCCCACATCATCAGCGGGTGGAAAAATTGCAACCAGTATTTTACCGATGGCGATAGTTCCAGATTCATCATCTTTGCCCCTATTATTAAATCTTCATAAAAATTAGCATAACGCTAATCGGGAATGGGGGGATGGGGTTGCAAATTCCCAGTCCTCAATTGGATTGACATTTTCTAACTTTTCATGTCTTGGCTGCAAGTAAGCTTCTACCTCTAGAAAGAGGCTGAATAATTTACAGTCCGTAAAAATTTAGATGATAAAAATTTCTAGTTTTGCATTTTTTTTATTTTCATCTACCACACTAGAAGCAGATAAAATTCTTTAATTGTGATAGTTATAGAATGCGGTGATAACTTGATTTTATAATTCCAACAATAAACTGGAAGTAAATTGCCCAAGCGTGTTAAGTCTAAAAGTATAGTTGTTTTTCTTTAACTTCTATACAGTTTTAATCTGCTTGATTAAAAACCGTTTCATAACCATGTTAAAATTATTTGCCATCGAGGAGAAAAATGGCTAAGTCGACATCAAAGGATATCCTTTCATTAATTGAAGCAGATCATCGCCATTTTGAACAGCTTTTTGCAGACGCAGAAAAAGCAGACAATAAAAAACTGTATGAGTGTTTCAATCAAATTTTTCAGGCATTGACATTACATGCTAGAACTGAAGAATTAGTTTTTTACTCAGCAATGCAGGAGTACGAAGAAACTAAAAAGTATGTTGAGAAAGCTGAGAAAGAACACGAAGAAGCAAAAGTTATTTTAGAGGAAATCAAAGAACTAAAACCAGGGGAATTAGAGTTTCAAACAAAAATTAATGAACTTAAAAAAGCAGTGCAGCATCATGTAAAAGAAGAAGAAAATCAAATTTTTAATGCTATCCGTAAATGTATGAATGACGAACAGTTAACTAATTTAGGTCGGAACTTTCAGGAAACTAAAGCCAAACTAGAGCCAGCTGTTCAAGCTGCAATGCTCGAATAATGTAGCTGTTTTTGGTAATTAGTAGTATTATTTCTTATTACCCATTTTCGACTGATTAGGCGTCTTTCCCCATCTGTTGTAAAGTACCTTTTGCAAGAGACCTAATATCTTGTACTCTAATTTGTGAAACTAATAGCGCTGCGGGATGTAAACAAAAATAACTAAATGACTGACAATAACGATGCCTTGCTGCTAAAGGCAGCTAAAACTGGTGATATCAAACGGGTACAAGCGCTGTTGGCTTTGGGTGCAACACCTGATGTGAGCGATCGCGATGGCACAACGGCGTTAATGTTTGCTGCCAATTTTGGCTATACGGAAATTGCGCGATCGCTGATCAATGCCGGGGCAAATATCAATTTACGCAGAAAACGCTATGGTTTGACAGCTTTGATGTTGGCTGCGAGTGCCAAAAATCTTGACATTGTGCGACTTTTGGTATTAAGTGGTGCGGATGTAAATGCCAGCAATGAAGATGGTAGCACTGCTTTGATGGCAGCAGCGCTCAAAGGTCATACTGAGGTGGTGCAAGTCTTACTGTCTGCTGGTGCAAACGCCAATGTCAAAGATAGAGATGATGATACTGCCTTGAAATTAGCCATCAAGCACGGACACACCGCTGTTGTACAAGCAATCCTGCAAGGGCAAGGTGCAGATATTAATGTCCAGGATGAAGAAGGGGAAACCCCGTTGATGCTAGCAGCAGACTTGGGAAATTTGCAAGTTGTGCAAGCACTTTTAGCAGCAGGGGCGGATGTGAAACTGCAAAATCGCGACCGCGGTACGGCGCTATCAGCAGCAGCAGCAGCAGGATATCGGGCGATCGTTACCGCTTTATTAGATGCAGGTGCTGATGTGAATATTCAAGATAAAGATGGCGAAACAGCCCTGCACCTTGCAGTTGTGGAAGGTTATACCGATGTCGTCGAAGAATTACTGAATCGAGGCGCAAATGTACAAATTAGAAATAACCTTGGCGATACACCGCTATTCGTGGCCGTGTTGCAGGGACATAGACAAATTGTTGAGATCCTGCTGCAACATGGAGCAGATGTAAATGTAAAAAATTTTGGCGAAGTCCCTCTCACGCTAGCAGCAATGCAAGGAGATGCTGAAACTGTTAGGGCTTTGCTAGAATCGGGTGCTAATGCCAATAGCCAAGGAGATGATGGCAAAACAGCGTTACTCAAAGCAGCAGAACGCAACCGCACAAAGGTGATACAGCAGCTCATCACCAAGGGTGCAGATGTGAATTTTCAAGACTCTGCTGGAGCAACGGCGCTGATGTGGGCGGCGTCAAGGCTGTCTCTTATACACATCT
>JANZYY010000547.1 GCA_026419705.1 Fischerella sp. | reverse complement strand
ATATGAGGATGGGGATGTTCCGCAATGGAACGAGCGGTCGCTAACAGTCCTCCCTTTGCTATTTGAACGAGTGGCTGGATACCTCTACCAACATCCCGTCCGCAGATAGATTCTAATTGGGCAATTTTGTCTAATATTTCTGGGGAGTATTTCAAGGCAATTTTCGTTAAGCAAACTGATTTAAAAATACTTTGTGTCTTTGTGCCTTGCTAGTTAAAAAAATCTTGAAACACCAAGACGCTAAGACACAAAGAGTAAAATAATTTTTATGCTTGGGGGTGTAAGCAGTTCATAATGGTTATTTAGCTGGAAAAAGTTCATCTTTGATATCTGTAATAAACATGTGTCCAGGAGCATGAGTAATTGCTATTTCTGGTCGAGCTTGAACAATCGCTGTTTGTGTTGTCACACCACAAGCCCAGAACACAGGAATTTCTCCCTCGCGAATTGTCACTGCATCCCCAAAATCGGGAGAATTTATATCTGCAATACCAATTGCACTCGGATCGCCTAGATGTACGGGCACGCCATGCGATTTGGGAAAATGGCCGGTAATCTGTACGGCGCGAATGGCGTCAGCAGGTGACAAGGGACGCATCGAAACGACTAAGGGACCAGAAAACACACCTGCCGGCCGACAATTTAGGCTTGTTTTATACATCGGTACGTTTTTGCCTTCTTCAATATGTCTGACGGGTATGTCTGCATTCAGCAGTGCTGCTTCAAAGGAAAACGAACAACCAATCAAAAAGCCGACAAAATCATCACGCCAAAATTCTTTGATATCCGTAACTTCCTCTACGAGTTCGCCGCGGCGAAACACATGGTAGCGGGGTAAGTCTAATCTGATGTCAGCACCGGGTGCAACTATTTGGGGTTCGGGGTCACCAACTTCAGTCACATCAAGTAAGGGACAGGGTTTGGGGTTGCGATGACAAAATAGCAGAAAATCAAATGCGATGGATTTGGGTAATATGACTAAATTAGCCTGCACGTACCCAGATGCAAGTCCAGGAGTGGGGGCTTGAAATTTCCCCTGACGACATAGTTGACGGACTTCAGTTGCAGTCAATGATGGGTTCATGAATTGTCACTGCTAGTGGTTGAAGGCAAAGGCAGGAATGGTTTACTTCTAAATTTATAGTTATTTATGCTGAGTTGCACTAGGCTTTTAAAATAAGGGTTGATTTACATTTGTTTGTAGCAGGAGTAATCGCCTTTGTTCGACTTTGACGAAAAATCTGTAGACTTTGCCAGCAGCGAAACTGGAAAGCAAGTATTAAAAAAATATAGGTTTATTCCATCTATCGATAAAAAATAGTAAAGATACAGCGATCGCGGTCAAAGCTGTGGTCGTGGAAATTTTTTGCTATACTGCAAAGGCAGGAATTATTTTCGGTTGAGAATATCGTTTTGGTTATAATAAAGCGTCTCTCCGAATCTAACTCTCTACCTATGTGATTTCGGAGATGCAGCATGTCAATTTACGTCGGTAATTTATCCTACGAGGTTAGGGAAGAGGACCTCAGGCAAGTTTTCGCTGAGTACGGCACAGTTAAGAAAGTTCAATTACCCACAGATCGCGAAACAGGCCGTTTACGCGGTTTCGGCTTCGTAGAAATGGAATCAGATGCACAAGAACAAAGTGCTATTGACGCTCTCGACGGCGCGGAGTGGATGGGAAGAGACTTAAAGGTTAACAAAGCTAGACCTCGTACGGAAAAAAGCCATCAAAAAAATTATTCTTCAGGTGGTGGTAGCTGGGGTAATGGCGGACGCAGCAATCGCCGCTACTAAAACCTTAAGATCAAACATTTAACCTCTAGAAATTCCAGCACATGCAAGCAATGGCTTGACTTTGCTGGAATTTTTTTATCTCGCTGGATGTGGAGCAATCCCAACTCCCTGTTTTGTCGTTCAAATGGTCTCGATAGAATTTTAATTGTTGGGGTAACGCTGTTGTGTTTTTCTGAGACGGTATTTTTTTTCACTAAGTCCACAACATCAAGAAATAGCATAGCTGCTATTTTTATAGCTCCAAAAGGAGTTGACAAAACATCGGCGATCGCTAAGCCAACCAATGTCAGTCAAAAATATTGAAGAAACACGCAAGCCAAGCGAAATAAAGACATAATTGTGAACTCCCGATCGGTGATGTGAATAAAAAAACAGGACTGATGTGGTGACTTGTTTCACCGCTCAGCCCTGCTGTAGCCTCTTTTCAAACTCTCTTGGACTGAGAATTATTAACTGACGCGATCGCAATTAATTGGTGCAAACGTCCCTTTTTTGCACGTTATCAGGAGTTTTTATATGAACAGCAGCTAGCAATACTGTTCGGTTAAGGATTTTTCGTGATGATTTTTTGGCATGTAGAGACGTGAAATTTCGCGTCTATACACAAGATTTTTGGTCTTATCCCTCTTTTGTTACCTTTGGTAGAAAATAATCTTAAACCCTCATTTTTACGTTGTTTTTCAACAAGACAATTTAAATTAAAAAATAAGGACGCGATCGCACAACTCATGATTATGTTTGAGGTTCAAAGTAGAACCAATATTTTTCTATCCTGGTGGTAATACCGATTTGAAAAAAGAATGCGACAAATAGATATTGTAAAGACGCTTCAAACAGGGCGTCTGGCCATCAGGATCTGTTGCAAACATTTATTAAATCGGTATAACAAAAAATTATACCATCAGTAGCAAACTCACGCTTTTTCTTCTCAACCTTATGTTTTGCATTCAGGTCGCCTGCCATTCTTTTTCTTTGTCAACATGTTGACACCGACGGAAAAGTTTTATGTACAAATAACCGGATAAATAAACAAAGTTGACAGCTATCAATAGTCCTTTACTGACCCAAGATTGCTGTAGTGGAAAAACGTAAAAAGTTGCTATCAATACCAGTAGCTTTTCAATGAAAGATACTACCCTACCGTGATAATTTGGGTTCCAGTAAGAGATAGGACTAATAAATCGGTAATTACTAAAGGGTAAGAAGTGTCTGTGGGCATCCTCGTTATGGACGGGAAAATCACCCAAAGCATGTAAAAAAGCGCTGATGCCAATAATTTCTGCCTGTCCCCAGCCAAAGTAACGAGCGAGAAAAATACCAATTAGTGCTAGAGGCATAGAATGGAATGCATGAGTAATATTTTGCCAAAAGGGACTGAAGTAGGTTTCTGACCAAATTTGATACTCTGATTGCCGACGAATTACTTTCGCCCAAACATACATTACAAACATCGGTACATCCGGCAATACAGCACCGAAAACTATGGGTAAAGTAGCTGTTGGTTGCTCTGGAGCAATGAGAATTGCCAAGTTGAGAATAGCGTGGCTGGGAGTGTTCATAGTTTGCGTTGAATAACTTCAACACGGTTGCCGGAAACCTTTATTATCTGTGTAATTGGCGTAAATCATTTGAGAAACCTTCGGTGGTTCATTGCCAATGTGGAAAGCACGAACCCGTTCCTCAATTACCTTATCTGCATTTGTCACTCGCTCAAATTGCCGCTTGTGTTCTGCCCAAGATTCTACGAGGGCTGTTTCCACAAACCGACCGGGATCTGAGAGGTCGTGAAACAAGCCCCACTGAATCGCGCCATCGCGCAGGCGAATATTTCTGAGTATCTTCATCACCTTGGTGAACTCATCAGCATTAGCTGGATCGATGCGATATTCCAAGGTAATTAACACCGGGCCATCATTCGGACAGGGTTCAAAAGCTATAGTTGGTTGATCCCAATGCAGAGATGACCGTAAATCCAATTTTTCGGCACAGCGTAAGCGATAGCGCTTGGTTAGCATGACACAGATCATCAATCCAAGAGCAGCACTGACA
>JANZYY010000546.1 GCA_026419705.1 Fischerella sp. | reverse complement strand
GTACGGCATTGTCCCAGGAAAAGTTACCTGGATATCTCCCGACACCAAAGTTACCCAAACACCCCAAGGAAACGTAGAAAACTTTGAGTTAGATATCGCCTTAGATCGACAGTACATCCAAAATGGCAACAAACGTATTCCACTGACCGCCGGTCAGACAGCAACCGCTGAGGTTATTATTCGTCAGCGGCGCGTGATTGACTTTGTCTTAGATCCATTCAAGAAACTGCACAAGGACGGTTTAGAACTTTAGTCATTAGTCAAAATTTGTTCTTTGTTGGTTGATGGCAGGTGATGGGAACCAACAACAAACAACTAGCAACAAACAAAAAATCACAAAATTGCAGGGATTGCACCATGAAACATCTGACCATTTCTTGCTCAGACATCATTCACAACCTCAAACTCTCCTGCCAAATTCCTAGTGTTGTGGAGGCGATCGCATCTCAAAAAATTATTGCCCAAGCAGCTCAACAAGCAGGTATTCAAGTCACAGAAGAAGAAATACAGCAAGAAGGAGATAAGCTACGTTCAGAGAAAAAACTCATCAAAGCGAAAGATACTTGGGCGTGGTTGAAGAAACATCATCTGTCTCTGTATGAATTTGAAGAACTGGCCCGCAACAAAGTTCTGGAACGAAAGCTAGCCAATCATTTGTTTTCAGACCACGTTGAAAAGTTCTTTTATGAGCATCAACTAGATTACATCGCCGCTGTCACCTACGAAGTTGTCTTTGATGATAGAGACTTGGCTTTAGAACTGTTTTATGCGCTAGAGGAAGGCGAAATCAGTTTTCCAGACATTGCTCGCCAATATATACTCGAACCAGAACTCCGTCGTGCTGGTGGATATCAAGGAGTCCGACACCGCAAAGAATTTCGTCCCGAGATTGCGGCGGCTGTATTTGCTGCGATCCCACCTCAGGTTCTCAAACCCATTACCACAACCAAAGGTATATATCTGATTTGGGTGGAAGAAATCATTCAACCCCAATTAGATGAGCAATTACGCGAAAAAATCATTACAGAATTGTTTTCTGATTGGTTAAAGCAACAAATGGAAGGCATGGAAATTGTAACTCAGCTAGAAGGGGGTGCTAATTTACAATCACAAGACGAACTTTTGAAGCAGGCTTAAGTTGATTTTTCACCAGACTCCAATGGTTAATGGCATCCCAATTATTTAATTGACAATCCTCCACATTTAAGATGGATTAATAGAGTTTTTTTAAGTGCTTTCAAAATAAATATTTATTTTTATATTATCTGATAAATAGTACTTTTATCAGATAATAATCTGGCAATAAAAATTATTTTTTGCCAGATTTTGTCGCGCACAAATTATTGTTAATTTCTGTAAATTAGAACTTTTTATATTCAATAAATTAGCAAGAATTTATTAGTTATCCTTATCATTAATTTTCAGAAAAACTATTGATTTTTTTCGTGAATAAGTTAAAGTAAAAGTGTAACCAATAAAAGACAGATTGGTTGCTGAAACAATTCCTCAGATCAATTAAGTAATTCCCAGGAGAAACCTATGATTATTTCCGATCTGAATCTTTTGGAATCTGTAGAAGGAACTGGTGTTGTAGGCGGTTCTTTAAAAGTAGACTTCCGGAAAAAATTTGACAAAATCGTCAACATCAAAACTGATGTAGTCAGCGCTATCAAATCCGCGCCTGCAGTCAAAGGTAATGTTGCTTTGGCTGAAGCCGCAGCTAATGCTGAAGGTAAAGATACATTCACAGATGCTGAGTCCTTTACTGACGCTGTAGAGGATAAATACTCTCGTTCTCTCGCTAACTCAGTTTCTGCCGTTAACTAATTCCAATACAATTGATTTAACTCCTTGGAGGAGATTATTTGCTAAAGTGTCTTCACCTCGACAATGACGAGTTGAAAACTTAACAAGAAATCTCCAAAATTTTACAAACATCGCTGAAAGCTTTTTAAAAAGCTTTCGGCGATGTTCATGTTACCAATGAATTTAGTTTTTTTCACCAAAAATAATTAGTACAAAAATCATGACTCACTATCAACAATTTGTGATTAAACGGATAGTCTCACCTGACGGCAAGATCGCTGCCGCAGCCAAAAGTGTAGCCACAGCATCTGGCGACGGTGAAACTGAAATTAGTCAAAGTGTTTCAGTAGATATTTCATCTGACAATAGCTCAAGAAGTTCTTCAAAATCTAGCTCAAGAAGTTCTTCAAAATCTAGTTCTGGCGCTGATTAGGAAGAAATCTGAACGGTTTGCCCTTTCACCTTGATTTCAAATCACCTGCTTCAAGGAGCATATGGAGGGAGGAAATAATCACATGTCCCTAGAAATTTTGGAAAAAGTTAAAGACTTCCTGATCAGACTGGTCAAAGACGAAGCTTTCCGCACTCAACTAATGAGCGAGAAAGCTGAAGAAGTTAAAAACTTTTTAGAAGATGGTGGCTATAACTTTTCTCAAGAAGAATTTGAAACAGCTGCCATCAAAATATTGGAGTTAAAAGAATTAGGTGAGTTTCACGACCTCAGCGAAGAGGAATTAGTGGGAGCAGTTGGTGGTTTGACAAGAATCAACGATCAAGTTATCCAGCCGCTATACGGTGTTATATCTTTGCCTCCCAAAGGCCATCCCAGACCACGACCTAAGCCAGTTCCACAACCTCTGTATGGCATAGTCATTGACCCACCTGTACAAGCGCTATACGGAGTAGTAGCTCCAGAAGAACTGCAATAAACCTCATTACCTCATTATTTGTATGCAGATAGCTGATTTGTCCTATTTGGAGAATGCTCCAGAAAACGAATTGATTTTAGGTTCTGCTAGTGCAACCATAACAGCTGATGCATCAGCTGGAGATCCTAATTCTCTGACCTACACTGGTACAGACCTTGACCTACGGACAAATAAGAAGGGTGTTGCAAGGCTAAAGGGTATCGGAGCAGCTGTGGCAATTGGTGAAGACCCCACAGCTGATGTCAGTTACACTCTTGAAGGCTTTGATAAAACGAAGGTAGAAACTTTTGATAAGCAAGGATCGAACTATGATTTGGAGATCGTTAAAATAAAGGCGATCGATCGACCGAACAAATGACAGCTTGTATTCAGCGCTAAAGCGCTGACTGTGAACTCTGGAAACCCCTTTTCCTGGTCCCCAATTCAGTTCAATTAGCAAAACTTGATTATTGGAGATCCCCCCAAATCCTCCTTTGTGTACACCGTAGCTTTTTTAAGGGGGGTTCAGGGGGATCTGAGAGGACAGCAAACCCGCCCCCAAGTCCCTATTTTCAGGTCAGGGAGTTAGCCATGTCATATCGCCGCACAAGTTATGCTGTTTGGGAAATTACCTTAAAATGCAATCTTGCCTGTAGCCACTGTGGTTCCCGCGCTGGTAATGCACGCTCCCAAGAACTCTCTACAGAGGAAGCTTTGGATCTTGTCAGACAAATGGCAGAAGTCGGGATTAAAGAAGTTACCCTGATTGGTGGTGAGGCTTTTCTACGTCCAGACTGGCTGGAAATAGCCCGAGCCATTAACAATGCAGGGATGCTTTGCGGTATGACAACTGGCGGCTATGGCATTTCCTTGGAAACAGCAGGCAAAATGAAGGAAGCGGGGATTCGCACTGTCTCTGTTTCCATTGATGGCTTAGAGGAAACTCACGATCGCCTGCGGGGAAGGAAAGGCTCTTGGAAATCCGCCTTTAAAACCATGGGACATCTGCGAGAAGTTGGGATTTCCTTTGGTTGTAACACCCAGATTAACCGCCTCTCAGCCCCAGAATTTCCCCGCATCTACGAGTGCATTCGTGATGCTGGCGCTCGTGCTTGGCAGATTCAACTCACTGTTC
>JANZYY010000545.1 GCA_026419705.1 Fischerella sp. | reverse complement strand
CGGCAGCGTCAGATGTGTATAAGAGACAGGCCACAAACGTAACCCTAAGGTTCGATAAGCATACAAAGAAACAGCTGACGCACCCAAAATCATATAAACTACGCCACCTCCAGCCATACTCCATTGCATGGCTGTTTGTCCTATATCGGCTAAGTTCAAAATTATTTCGGGATGAGGAACTACCAGTAATATTCCTACCAGTCCAAACACCATCGATATAATATGACCGGTGAGGCATACGCGCTCAGCGATAACAAGTTGTTTCATGATATTTCCTTAATCAAGATGTGACACGCGGCTACGTGACTGCTAACAGTTTACAAATGTTTAAGAATATTATGTAATTTACTTTTTGCTCAAAAATTCTGTCAACTTGCCCAAAAGATTCTGGGGACGCATAATCGCCTATTGATTGCGGTACAAACAAATAAGACAATTAAATTGATAAGCTAAAAATCATTCATCTGTATGCCTGCGTCGTGTTCGGATTCCGTAATTTAGAGGTCAATTAGCTTAACCACTCGCAGTGACTACAAAAAACACATTGATTTTTACGTGAAACCACTGATACGCAAAACTACTTAGTTAGGTCCTTGTAGTTTTGAAATAAAAACTTAACTTGCTGCTGAGAACAATAACCCATGCTAATTTTGAAGAGACTTCCCTGGTCTTCTCTGTTGCTGTTGCTATTTACCTACATTACCTTAGGTTGGGTATTATACAAAGCAAACGTCCAGCCTCATGTATGGGTGCTAGTTGTGCTTGCCATTCTACTCTTTGTCGGAGGCTTGACTATCCCTTGGTCGCAGATAGCTGATTATTCTATTAGCTTCTTTGCATCAAATCTTAGGTCTTTCGGTGTAGCAGTGTTGGGGGCTTTTTTGTTTTTTCTTATTCTTGCCTGGTTTCGGCAGTTTCTGGATATTTTGGTTATTACTGCTGCGGTTGTTTTGGTGAAGATAGACTTTCAAACAGCAGGATTTAAAGAAGGGCTGACATTTTGGATTACGAACATCTTTTCCCTAACAGGTTTAGGTTTAGGTGCATTAGCAGCAAGGGTAGCTTCAGACTATGCGACAGTCTCTTAAAAGTAGTGAGCCTTACCTACAACAGACTAGCCTTTTCCTTTGTCTGCTTGATGTATTTCAAGCCAAGATGGGCGATCGATCGCCCACCGAACACAGAGGGGATTAAGACGCAACAGCAGATTCAGCAGCTGGATAAACGCTGACTTTTTTGCGAGTTTTGCCCTTGCGCTCAAAAGCGACTACGCCGTCAATTAAAGCGAACAAAGTGTCATCGCTACCAATACCGACATTATTACCGGGGTGAAATTTTGTACCGCGTTGACGCACAAGAATATTGCCTGCGCGCACGACTTGACCACCATAGCGCTTAACACCCAGTCGCTGAGCATTAGAATCACGACCGTTGCGTGTACTACCTGTTCCTTTCTTATGAGCCATGATTTTCTCCTCTTGATAATGGGAATTGGTTAGTGGTTGGTAGATAGTAGTTAGTAGTAACCAACTAACCCTTCGGGTACTCTACGAGAAGCCGCGCTGCGCGCGTCTACATGGGAGACTCGGGTCCCCACGACCGATAGGGAGTGGGGATTGGGGGAGAACCCCCAACACCGCGCTGGCTTACCACTACCCACTAACTACTAACTACTATCTCTATTATTCAGCAACCGTTTCTGCCGATGTTTCAGCAGTTTCATTAGCTGTAGCAGTTCCTGCTTCTGCAGCTAGCACAGAACCGTTAAGGCTAATAGAATTTATCATTAACCTGGTGATTTCCTGGCGATGTCCCCGCTTTTTCCGGGTTTTCTTTTTCGGTTTCATTTTGTACACGATGATTTTGCGACCCCGAAAATGTCGCATCACCGTTCCTTCCACCTTTGCACCTGGCACTAGTGGCTGTCCAATAGTAACTTCGCCGTTGTGTTGTATTAGTAGTACCGATTCTATTGTAACTTTTTCATCCGGTTGGGCAGGGAGCAGTTCGATATCATAAAAGCGGCCTGGTTCGACTCGTAATTGTTTGCCGCCAGTTTCAATGATTGCGTAAGTCATGTAATTGTCCTTAGTCAGTTGCCGTACAGGTAGCTGGCTTTGTTCTTTAAAAAACGCGATCGCTCGCTTTTTTTGAACCAGCTTTTGTGGTTTGTCTACCTGATCCGAGCTGGAAAATAGACAGACAATCTATTATCTTACTATATTTAATTTCATTAAGTCAACTAAACACCAAACATGCTTTTACATAGCAGCAAAAACGAGCTGCAATCTCAGGATTCGTATTGGCTATGCTGAGATTTTGCACCATTATTAATAATTCTCGTTACCAGATTGAAAGATGGTAACGAGGGTTTGGAGGCTCCGCCTCTCGACTATTGCATAGGGGTGCAAAATGTGAATATAGGAAATTAATTGTTGGTCAATTGTTGGTCACAAAAGATTTTTCGATGGCAAATTTCAGTGTTTCGAGTTGAGGCTGTAAATGCTGTCTATCTGTTCCCAAGAAGGAGCAAAAGATGGGATGCATAAAGAGCAAGCTTTCCATCCAGATTTGACTGCGACATTTAACAAATTACACGTACCTCCACGTTTTCCTACAGGTGTGTAATGGCGACAGTACCGACAATATGAAACACAAGATTGTAAGGTTTTCATGGCTACTGGTTGATTCTCAAAGAATTTTCCTAATTGGGATTAATTTTTTCAACCTTAAGTATGGCAATCATTTCCTGAAATCTACCTATATTTTTTACGATATGCCGTAAAAAATTTGCTTTTCTAAATATAACTTTATGTATCGAGCATGATGATATTTATTGCTTACGTGTATTCAACGAATTTTATGTAAAAGTGGAGGAAATTACGGAGCGCCAGTCTACGTAGAAATAGCTAAAAAGAGCATTTACTACGTAAGATACCTGACCGCTCAAATAAGTCGGGTATGCTGTTAGATGTCTTGTTTTTCAAAAATGATTTAGGATTGCTATAAAATGAAACCTACTTATAGAAAGTAGCAGAATTCATAAAATTTATTTCCGCCGACATCTCGACAAAAATATGAAAAGAATAGATGTTGAAGCAAGAACTATTTTAATTGGTCTAGCGGGCAGTCACGGTTATGGTTTAAATCGCCCAGATTCAGATCGTGACTACCGGGGAGTGTTTATTGCTCCCAAAAGGTATTACTTGGGTTTTGATCGGATTGAACAAAAAGATAGTGGTTGGGACGAACCAGGATTATTTTCATTTCTAGATGGCAATAAAGATACAGTAATATACGAATTAAGGAAAGTTATCCAGTTGTTAGCTGCAGCAAATCCCAATGTTTTAGAATTGCTGTGGTTGAATGAATATCCAGTATTAACATCAGTAGGACAGCACTTAATTAACCATAGAAAGCTCTTTTTATCTAAGAAAGTCAAGCATACTTACTCTGGTTATGCCTTTGCCCAAATCAAAAAGATGGAAACTCATCGCAAGTGGCTATTGCATCCACCGACGAAAAAACCAACACCATCTGACTTTGGCATAGAAGACGAACCACCACTTACTAAAGAAGAACTGAACGCTTTTTTGGAGTATCTGTATAACTTAATTAAAGACAAAATTGAATTTTTTGAAGAAGCAGAACAGCTATATAATCTGCTAACGGCAGATATTGATTTTAAAGCCGTGCTGAAACAGTATACATTGCCAGATAAAACTCTAGAATATACCCAAAAATTAACCAATAGTCGTAAGGATTTTATTCGCCTATTGCAGAAAAGTCAAAGCCTGTCTCTTATACACATCT
>JANZYY010000544.1 GCA_026419705.1 Fischerella sp. | reverse complement strand
GTCACGTGCATGTACAACACATTTTGCCGTCCCACATCTTTGCGGAATTGGCGGATTGCTTCCAAAAACGGTAGTGATTCTATATCTCCCACCGTACCGCCTATCTCTGTAATTACCACATCTGGATTAGTATCTTTTGCAACTCTGACAATTCTATCTTTAATTTCGTTGGTAATGTGGGGAATTACTTGTACCGTGCCGCCATTATAATCCCCACGCCGCTCTCGATTAATTCCCGCTTGGTAGATTGAACCAGTGGTAACACTGTTGAGACGAGACATGGAAGTATCGGTAAAGCGCTCGTAATGCCCCAAGTCCAAGTCAGTCTCAGCTCCATCCTGGGTAACAAATACTTCACCATGCTGAAAAGGACTCATCGTTCCCGGATCCACATTAATATAAGGATCGAGCTTGAGAATTGACACCGAATAATCTCGGGATTTGAGCAAACGTCCCAGACTTGCTGCTACAATGCCTTTGCCGATACTAGAAACTACACCACCGGTAACAAATACAAACTTAGTCATAATTTGTAATTTTTAGTTACTTCTCCAAATACACCCCGTCATTCTGACACGGTAATTGTTTTGAATCTTAATGAATTTTGGCGTGAAAACACTTGTAGGAATTTTAGTATTATTCGCTTTTCTAGTCGCTTCCTCCGTAGTAGTTGTGGCACAAGAACAATCTCTCAAGGTTGTTTATCCCCCTCCAAACCACCAAACCACCGCTGAGCGGATTTTTTTCATTGGCACAGCTCCACCCATCGGACAGGTTTTCATCAATGGTAAGCTAATTACCCGCAGCAAGTCCGGTCATTTTGCCCCTAGTTTTCCTTTGCAGTTGGGAGACAATAATTTTACCGTCAACTACCAAAATCAAGTAGTCCAAATTCAGGTGAAAAGGCTTTCCACCAAACCTGAGCTACCGCAGGGATTAGCTTTTGCCAAAGATTCCCTGACTCCAAACGTTGATATTGCCAGACTCCCAGGAGAACTGATTTGTTTGAGTGCGATCGCCCCTGCCAACGCCAGTGTATCTGTGAAGTTGGGCAATCAAACAATTTCTCTTTCGCCCCAACCCCAGCAAGCACAACTGCCAAGTAATTTGGCAGCGCTGACAGGACGAAATCAACCTGCTGTTCATAATAGTGCTAGCAAATACGAGGGTTGTACTACTGTTGAAGATACTCAAGAAGTGGATTTGGGTAAACCTCAGTTTCAACTTACGCTCAATGACAAGACAATTACTCAAGAAGGACAGGGAAAAATCACCATCCTCTCACCTGCAAAACTGCAAGTTGTGGAAGTAACAGCCGACGCTGGTGTCGCTCGTACTGGCCCCAGCACAGACTATTCTCGACTGACGCCGCTACCCAAAGGCACGCGCGCCGCTGTCACAGCTAGGGAAGGAGAATGGTTGCGCTTGGACTATGGGGGTTGGATTAATAGTAAGGAAATAATTATTATACCAGGAGCAATCCCTCCCCGCTCAATCATTCGCAGTGTTGCTTATCGCCCGCTTCCCAACAGCATAGAGATGGTTTTTCCCCTGCAAGTTCCTGTTCCAGTGAGTGTACGACAAAGCGATCGCGCTTTCACTCTTACCCTCTACAACACTACTGCCCAAACAGATATTATTCGTTTGGATGATAACCCCTTGATTGCTCGCCTAGATTGGCAGCAGGTGACACCAGAACAAGTACAATACACCTTTAACCTCAAAAAAGACCAACAGTGGGGATATCAGCTAAAATACCACGGTACAAGCCTGGTTTTGAGTTTGCGTAAACCGCCCGTACTTCCACGTGGAAAACAAAAACCTCTATCTGGTATTAAAGTCCTTCTCGATCCGGGACACGGCGGTAAAGAAGCTGGTGCGAGAGGTCCGACTGGATATTTAGAAAAAGATGTCAACTTGAAAGTATCGAAATTAGTCCGGGATGAGTTGAACAAGCGAGGCGCAACAGTAGTAATGACACGGGAAGACGATATAGAAGTATCGCTTTCCGAACGCCAAGCCATCATCGATCGAGAGCAACCCGCTATTGCTATTTCTATCCATTACAACTCCCTCCCCGATGATGGTGATGCTGAAAATACTAAAGGGGTGGGAACATTCTGGTATCATCCCCAAGCCCACAGCCTAGCTGTGTTTATGCATAACGCTTTGGTGAAACAGCTCAAACGACCTTCTTATGGGGTGTTTTGGAATAACCTGGCGCTGACACGTCCGGCGAGTGCACCATCAGTACTGCTAGAGTTGGGTTTTATGATTAACCCAGATGAATTTGAGTGGGTGATGAATGAGAAGGAACAGAAAAAATTGGCAAGGGCGATCGCAGACGGGATTGGAGAGTGGTTCAATCAGGTTAAATAGAATCATGACATTGGCGTACTCCGGAGTGCTCGCGCCAATTTATTTTCAGTCGCAGGAGATTCTTGCTTCACGGTCAATGATGGGAAAATCCCACGAACCCTGTTCTTGCAATTGCCTACAACCACCAAATGAACAATGAAATCTAGACCACTCACTTGTTGTCTTGGTGTCTTGGTGTCTTGGTGTCTTGGTGTCTTGGTGGTGAAAAAGATAAATATTTAACCACTCAGACACTAAGACACAAAGAGGATGACTGGCTTTGCTGTGAAGTTCTCAATCCCCACTTTCAAGACAGATATCGAGCCATCTCAGCCGGAAAATCAAGAAAAAATCAAAAAGCACAATTTGAAGCCAGAGGCACAGGCAATGACTTAACGTTAATATTTAGTAGTCAAAGTCGTCGTCATAATCATAACGACGGCGGTAGTAGTCATAATCACGATCGCGACGGTAGTAATCGCCGTCACGGTAGCGGCGATAGGGGCGGTAGTAACCGTCCCTATAATTTTTATCGTTGATTTGAGTTTGTTGCTGGTAGCTGCGAGTCTCGGAGGTTTGAACATTGGTACTGCGATCTATCGCAGCACCATTTTGATAAGTTCTCTGCTCATTGTATTGCCATTGATCGTCGGCGATGGCAGCAGTTGGAGCGATGAGCATTGCAGCAGCTACTAGACCAAAGGCTAAGGGTTTTTTCAACATATTTTTAGACCTCATCAGTCGTATGTTGTAGGAATAGAGATGCCATTGCCAGAGTTAGGAATGATTTGACTGTGACTAAATCATCAGCAACGCCTAATGCCTTAATTAAATAGTAGCTGCTTTAGTAGAATGTTGTAGAAAAAAAATAATCTTTTGATAACAGCTAAAAACCCTTCAAATTGACGATAAACAAGTTTAAATCAATGCTAAATCAGCTATTGCTCAAAAGCGATCGCCCCGCCGAAACTGTTACAAAAGTTATCACATTCTCGATGATTTTCAGTCCGCTTGCATCTGGATTTGAGTTCTTCTTGGTTGATAATTATTCTCCAGCCTGGTGTTAATGAAACTTCAAGATTGGGAATCTTAATAGAAGACTTATCATGATTACAAATCTATGCTAGCTACAGACGACTCCCAATCCCCCTTACAATCGCAGCGCCGCGAAGATTTGCTCCTTCGGATCGCGTCACGCATTCGCCAGTCGTTGGAGTTACAGGAAATTTTAGAAACTACTGCGGCAGAAGTGCGATCGCTGTTGGGAACCGATCGTGTGAAAATATACAGATTTCATGCTGATGGCAGTGGTGAGGTGATTGCCGAATCGATTTACGACAATCGCCTACCTTCACTGTTAGGATTAAATTTTCCTGCTGACGATATTCCACCCTACGCTCGCGAACTCTTCATCAAATCGCGCCAACGCGTTGTTGTGGATGTAGTTGCCCAAACAACAACTAGCATCAGCCACATGAAATATCTCGACTCTACACCAGAC
>JANZYY010000543.1 GCA_026419705.1 Fischerella sp. | reverse complement strand
TAGTACTCCACCTAAACAGTTAATAGGGCCGGTTAAAACTGAACAAGGTTATCATTTGTTTATGGTTGAAGAGTTTATACCAGCAAAATTAACACCCCAAAGGTATGAAGAAATTCTCAATAATATGTTTCAACAATGGTTAACTACTGAGATAGATTACGCAATAGATTCTTTTTGACTTGAGATTAAGTATTCACTCTCATATTTATACAGATAAAATAGCAAAATTAGAAATTTTCTAGGTCAAAGGGAATAAGCCGTTATTTTACTTATATTATTTTCTTGCTGTAGATAGATGCTTACATTGATTTAAATAAAAACCGATTTTTTTTGAAAAAAATATACAAACCTATTCAACCAAGCTGATATGTATTAGAATCGGGATTTCACGAATATTGCCTGTACTCTTAATCTGAGCAACGCCAATTCAGCAGTCCTAATTCTCCTCAATTCAAAACCCGATCGGGAAAATGCTTCAACCTATCTACTAGTCAGACTGCTGCATCCGTAATTTTGCTCACGATGTATGTGTTATCTCTGTATAAGAATACTCTCAGTTACCAGTTCAGATTAAAGAATTAATGAAGAAATTATGAAGAATTGGCAAAAATTTGTAAATTTGCTCCAAATCAGTTGACAAAATGTTTGTAGATATACAGAATAAAAAGCGGAATCAGAAATCCTAACAAATTACAAAAATACATAGTTACTTACTTCTGAGTATTTTTCTGTAAAAATTTCGGGTTTTTTACCAATGTATCCAGTCCTAGCACGATATGCTGGTTGCAAAAGAGGTGAGAAAGACTTAACGCAACAATTGTTAGGAAACCTGGCGCTAGTGCTTGGCTTCAGAAGCTTATATTTTTGAAATCGTAAACTTTTTCAAATTATTCCAATTTTTGGAACTTACTTAATAAAAAAGACTTTCATCTCAAATAATTCAGCCTTTTGACAGATTTACTAAAATTCTCTGAAAACACAAAAATAGGGGTTGCGATAGTTATATGAGTATTTGCGCGAGCGTTAACCTTTGGAAGCAAACCCAAAGATCTTCCTGGTTGATATTTTTTAGATTAAACTGCGGCAGAGTTTTGTGTTAGTGAACCGTTCACTAGTTAAGATGGTTTGTAGTTTACTGTTGTTTTTCAAGGATGCAACAGCCATGCTTTTATCCCATATTTTCAGGGTCGCATGCTACTGCTCATCAGGTAAATACCGATGTTTGTTGGTAGCGACATCTTAAAAATCAAGATTTTGTTTATCTAGTTTATTTAACATAATTACATGAATAATGTGATGCACTCACAACGTGGCGCTTGCTCTTTTGTTCCAAAAGAGGCGGCTTGAGTTGTTGGGGGCTAGACTAAGTCAATATCTGAGCCAAACTTTACTCTATCCCTTAGACTTCTTAAACACTAAGGCAAAGATTCTTAAGAGTTTGAGCTAAACCGAGAACACCCCCCTAGACTCCCTAAACACCAGGGGGGAAGCTCTCAGTCTTAGTTGCACATCATGTAACTTCCTGGTTAGCCTTTGATGGCTAACAAGTCGAGCAGCTGTGAAACATTGGTTGAGAGAGTTTCCACAACTGCAGCGGATTGATTTGCCCGCGTTTTACGATTAATGGCAACTAGCGATAATTATGACATCTCATTCTAGTCAATATCAAGCTTTCAAGTGCCCAGCTTTTAAAAGTAAAGACAAGCTCGGCAGTAATTTTTTGACGCTGCTGAAGGCTTGGTTAAAGCACGGAAATTTATCTGGCTCCTCACCACCAGGACTCTCTAATTGGCTCGAAATATTTAAATGTATCGATTTGGCTGCAATCAAACATATGGATTTGCGGCGTGTCCCGCAAAGTTTTTGCGCCTAATTTCTATGAAAAAGTTCATTTGGTGGAGGTGAGGAGGTGCCATTTGTGTTTTCCGAGCAACAGCTAGTAGAGCAGCAACTCACCACAATTCTGGGCGAGGCGCTTTCACAACAGGAATTAGAAAACTGTTTGGCAGCGGTGGAAATCTTAGAACCACCCTTAGCAAAGCAATTCTGGCAAGCAACAGAAGCAAATGTCGGAATTTATATAGTCATTGCAGGTAAAGTCAGATTGCTGGATCGTCACGATAACTTGATCGCCACTCTCACGGTCGGGGGATCGTTTGGTGAGATGACGCTGTTTCCCACAGCAAACTTCCAGCCATACGCAGCCAGAGCCTCCGATCGCCTAAAGCTTTGCTATCTCAGGGGTGAGGTACTACAAGCTTTGATGCACAATTCTCCCAAGCTCCGCGATCGCCTGTACCGACAAGCAGAACTTTGGGATCTGCTGGTTGGTTATTGCCAAAATTCACCACAGCGCCAGAAAATTCTGCCAGAAATGCTGAAAGCTCTATCTCTGTGTGAGCGGCGCAATCTGGAAAATGGCTGCCTACCTGTAGAATTATGCCAAGATTGTCAATTGTGGCTGGTTTATCGAGGAGAGCTGCTGCATTCTCACGGTCAAAGATTAACATCGGGAGATATCTACACCCCCAAAGCGCAGGCTAGTTGGCAGGTACTCAAACCCACAACCATTTACTGTCTAAAAACTTCTGATTGGCAAACAGCACTGCAGTACTGGCCGCAACTGGGGAAATTCAGTGACTCTGACAACCGTCAAACCCTTATTGATGAGAGTAAAACACCGCTTGGCGGCTTGAGAATACAAAGACCTAACACTTACAGAAAAATTATTCCTTTTCCACAGCCAGAAGTAGCCACAAAACAGTCAAAAGTAAAGCGAGAAAAACCCCATCCTTATTTTCCCAGTCCAAAAGTGCAAGTAGGGCATTGGTGGGGACGCCTAACTCGACACTATCCCTTTTATGCCCAACAAAGTGCTTCTGACTGCGGCGCTGCTTGCTTGGTGATGATCGGTAACTATTGGGGTAAGCGCTTTAGTGTCAATCGCCTGCGGGATATG
This sequence comes from Fischerella sp., assembly GCA_026419705.1. Lineage (GTDB taxonomy): Bacteria > Cyanobacteriota > Cyanobacteriia > Cyanobacteriales > Nostocaceae > PCC9605. Next base: position 901 of record JANZYY010000543.1, on the reverse strand, counting down.
ACCAACGTCAGCCGCAGTGGCGCATCTCTGCGCGCGATCGCCACAGCCGCAGAAAGTCTCGGTTTTGCTACCCGTCCCGTCAGAGCCAGTTTCGATAAATTAGCAGAACAACCTCTACCAGCGATCGCTCACTGGGAAGGTAAGCACTTCATTGTCGTCTATGAAATTACTAAAAAGCACGTCATCGTAGGCGATCCCGCCATCGGTCAACGTACCTTGACTCCCAAGGAGTTTCAAAAAGGTTGGACTGGTTACGCATTGTTGCTGCAACCCACAGCCCTACTCAAAGATGCCAAAGAAGAAAACGTCGGCTTCTGGAAGTTTTTTGAGTTAGTTAAACCTCACTATTGGGTACTGTTAGAAGTCTTCATCGCCTCAGTACTGATTCAGATATTTGGGCTGGTAACGCCGGTGTTTACCCAGCTGCTATTAGACCGAGTGCTGGTACAACGCAGTGCTACTACCCTAAATGCTGTTGCTTTGGGGATGATCATTTTTGGTTTGTTCCGCGTCACTATGAGCGGAGTGCGGCAATATCTGCTAGATCACACTGCCAACCGCGTTAGCATTGCCCTATTGGTAGGATTTATTAAACATACCTTCCGTTTGCCCCTCTCGTATTTTGAGTCCCGTTACGTCGGGGACATCATCTCGCGCATCGATGAAAACCAAAAAATTCAGCGGTTCCTGACCGGTCAAACTCTGTCAGTCTTGCTGGATTTACTGACTTTGGCGATCTATCTGGGCATGATGTTCTGGTATAGCTCGCGCATGGCACTATTTGTGCTGTTTACCGTGCCACCATTTTTTATTCTGGCGCTGGCTAGCACAAGTATTTTACGCCGCATCTCCAGAGAAATTTTTAATGCTGGAGCTGAAGAAAATAGCTACCTGATTGAAT